>NZ_JBHYZV010000106.1:0-21149 GCF_042753905.1 Streptomyces sp. NPDC059248
CGGTGACCGGACTTGAACCGGTGACACAGCGATTATGAGCCGCTTGCTCTACCGACTGAGCTACACCGCTGCGATACCGGATTCCCCGCCCCGCGAGGGGCGGGGGTCTCCGACATCTGAGCCCCAATACGGAATCGAACCGTAGACCTTCTCCTTACCATGGAGACGCTCTACCGACTGAGCTATTGGGGCGAGCGATGAAGACATTACACGGTCGGTCGCCGTTCGCCCAAATCCGTTTCGTCGTACCCGTCCCGTACGTGCCGCACACCTCTCCCGTACCCCCCTTCCCACGCGGCGGAGCCCGGTTCCGGCCGCCCGCGCGAGGGCCGCGAAGCCCGGGCGTGCCGGTGCCCGCGCCGGTGCCGCCCCCCGGCGCGGGCGCCGCTCCCGGGGCCGGAGGGGACCCCTCCGTACGGCCTCCGGCACGTCCCGCCCGCCCGATACCGCGCGGCCCGCCGCACTCGTCTCCCCGCACGGCGGCCGGCGGCCGCCGTCGCTCCCGTACGCCACACGTGGCCACGCCGGTACGACTATTGCGCTCCTCCGCGAAGCGGGCCCCCGCCGGCCCTAGGCTCGACCCACGCCGCGTGATCTTCCTCTCGTTCCCGCACGGCTCACGCGGTCGGCCCGGTCCGCAGGAGATCCCCAGGGGCCCGACCCATCCGTGACGCACAGGAGCGCCATGCCCGACAGCCAGCCGCGGCCTCCCGACGGCGCGACCGCCGACTCCTCCGCGCTGCTGCTGTGCGGCGCCCGGCTCACGGACGGCCGCACGGTCGATGTACGGCTCGGCGGCGGCCGGATCGAGGCCGTCGGGACGGCGGGCAGCCTCGCGCCCCACTGCTCCCGGGTCGACCTCGCCGGCTATCTGCTGCTGCCCGCGCCCGCCGAACCCCACGGCCACGGCGACACCGCCCTGACCGCCGACGCCGTCGGGCCGGTCTCGTACGAGACGGACGACGTCCAGCGGCGCGCCACGGAGGCCGCGCTCCTCCAGCTCGGCCACGGCGCGACGGCACTGCGGTCGCATGTACGGATCGGCGACGTCCAGGGCCTGGGCCCGCTGGAGGCGGTCCTCCAGGCGCGCCGCTCGTTGCGCGGGCTGACCGATCTCACGGCGGTGGCCGTACCGCGGCTGCTGACCGGGCTCGCGGGCGCGGACGGGCTCGCGATACTGCGGGACGCGGTGAAGATGGGCGCCGCCGTGGTGGGCGGCTGCCCGGACGCCGACCCCGACCCGACCGGCTACGCGGAGGCACTGCTGGAGGTCGCCGCCGAGCACGGCTGCCCGGTCGATCTGCACACCCACGGCGACGACCCGGCCCGGCTCGCCCGACTGGCGGCGATGGCGGGCGGGGTACGGCCCGGGGTGTCCGTCGGCCCCTGCGCGGGCCTGGCCCGGCTGCCCCACCCGGTCGCCGCGCGCGCCGCCGACCGGCTCGCGGCGGCCGGGATCACCGTCGTCTGTCTGCCACAGGGCGGCTGCGGTGTGATGGAGCAGCGGGGCACCGCCCCCGTACGGCTGCTGCGGGCCGCCGGGGTACGGGTCGCGGCGGGCAGCGGGGCGCTGCGGGACGTGTCCAATCCGGTGGGGCGGGGCGATCCGCTGGAGGCCGCGTATCTGCTGGCGTCCCGCGACGGGCTGCGCGCCGAGGACGCGTACGCGGCGGTCGCGGCGGTGGCACGGGACGCGATGGGTCTGCCGGAGGTACGGGTGGAGGCGGGGTTCCCGGCCGAGTTGCTGGCGGTGCGGGGCGAGCGGATCTCGGGGGTGCTGTCCCTGGCGTACAGCCGGATCGTGATCCACCGGGGCCGGGTGGTGGCCCGGACGAGCGCCGTACGCGAGTACTGCGACTCGGCCGTCGCAGTCGCCCTGGAACTCCCCCGCCAGGGCCGCCCCTAGGGTTTTTCCTTCGGGTCTCACCGGGCCGGGTCCCGCCGGGCCGGACCTGGCCGAAAGGGGGTGGGCCGGGGGTGGCGCGGCCGGGCGGGACGGGCGCTTCGGGCGTACGGTCGGGGGCATGCGCATTGTGATCGCTGGAGGACACGGTCAGATCGCCCTGCGGCTGGAGCGGCTGCTCTCGGCGGGCGGACACGAGGCGGTGGGCCTGATCCGCTCACCGGGCCAGGCCGACGATCTGCGGGCCGCCGGGGCCGAACCGGTGGTCCTGGATCTGGAGTCGGCCGGGGCCGACGAGGTCGCCGAGGTGCTGCGGGGCGCCGACGCCGCGGTGTTCGCGGCGGGCGCCGGGCCCGGCAGCGGTATCCCCCGCAAGGACTCGGTCGACCGGGGAGCCGCGGTGCTCTTCGCGGACGCGGCCGAGCGGGCCGGTGTCCGCAGGTTCGTCGTGATCTCGTCGATGGGCGCCGACTCCGGGCACCCGGGCGACGCCCAGTTCGACGTGTATCTGCGGGCGAAGGGCGCGGCGGACGACGACGTCAGGGCGCGGTCCGGTCTGGACTGGACGATCCTGCGCCCGGGTGCCCTCACGAACGACGCGGGCACCGGTCTCGTACGGCTGGCGGCTTCCACCGGCCGGGGGCCTGTGACCAGGGACGATGTGGCCGCGGTCCTGGTGGAGCTGCTGGAGACCCCGGCCACGGCCGGGCTGACGCTGGAACTGATCGGCGGCTCGGTCCCGGCCAAGGTCGCCGTGGCCGACGTCGCCGGGAACTGATCAGGGCGATGAGTCCGCGCCCCCGTGGAGGTCCTCCCCGTCATGACGCCTGAGAACCGCGATCCGAACATTCCCCCGCCCCCGCCCGTTCCCCCGCTCGCCCCCGCTCGCCCCCGCCGTCGCCGAACGCCCGGAGCAGCCGTACGTCTCCTTCCGGGCCTCGGTCCGGATGGACCAGTTCGCCGTCATCGCCGACCGGCTCGGCGAACTCATCGGCTGGGCGGCCTCCCGGGGCGCGGAGTTCGCCGGTGCGCCCTTCTTCCGCTTCCGTACGGTCGATATGGCGGGCGAGTCCGATGTGGAGGCGGGCATCCCCCTGGTGGCGCCGCTGACGCCCGAAGGGGACGTCCATCAGGGCACGCTCCCGGCCGGCCGCTATGTCACCGCCGTCCACACCGGCCACCCCGACCGGCTCTTCGACGCCATCGCGGACCTGCGTGCCTGGGCCGATCGCGAGGGGCTGGCCTGGGACATGACACCCCTGGACGGCGGGGCGGAGCGCTGGGGCTGCCGTCTGGAGTCCTATCTGACGGATCCCAACGCGGAGCCCGATATGGACAAGTGGCAGATCGAACTCGCCTTCCGCCTCGCGGACCCCCCGGCCTCCTGACAGCACGCTCCCGGCCCCACGGCCCACGGACACGTGAAAGCGGCCCCTGATCTGCGTTTCCGCAGAACAGGGGCCGCTTTCTCACGTGGCGGCGCCAGGATTCGAACCTGGGTAGGCTAAGCCGACGGATTTACAGTCCGCTCCCATTGGCCACTCGGGCACACCGCCATGGGAATCGCCGTGAACCTCGGAACGAGGATCGTTGAAGACCGCTTGTCGTGCGGTGCTCCGTGGCGACGACGTAAACGATACCCGATGTGCGGGGGTGCTCCGCCACCGGATTGATCAGCGCCTCAGGGGGTCGGGATGACTAGGCTTGCCCGAGTGGTCCGGGAGCCGGGCCACGTGATTCGCATCTCGATACAAGGAGCCACAGGACATGGCCGACTCCAGTTTCGACATCGTCTCGAAGGTCGAGCGGCAGGAGGTCGACAACGCCCTCAACCAGGCCGCGAAGGAGATCTCCCAGCGCTACGACTTCAAGAACGTCGGGGCGTCGATCGCCTGGTCCGGCGAGAAGATCCTGATGCAGGCGAACTCGGAGGAGCGGGTCTCCGCGATCCTCGATGTGTTCCAGTCGAAGCTGATCAAGCGGGGCATCTCGCTCAAGGCGCTGGACGCGGGCGAGCCGCAGCTCTCGGGCAAGGAGTACAAGATCTTCGCGTCGATCGAGGAGGGCATCTCCCAGGACAACGCGAAGAAGGTCGCGAAGATCATCCGCGATGAGGGCCCGAAGGGCGTGAAGGCCCAGGTGCAGGGCGACGAACTGCGGGTCAGCTCGAAGAGCCGCGACGACCTCCAGACCGTGATCGCCCTGCTGAAGGGTCAGGACTTCGAGTTCGCGCTCCAGTTCGTGAACTATCGCTGAGCCGCCCCCGGCCGGGAGCCGCCGGTCCGGCCGGGATGTCTCGCACGGGCCGGGCCGGGATCCCGGCCGGGGTGTCCGGCGCGAGTCCGGCCGGATCCCGGCCGGGCTTTCGCCGGCCGCCCGCGGTCAGTCCGCGCCGGCCGTCGGGAGCCGGTCCGTGCCGGGGCGACGCGGCGTCCGATTTCCGCCAGCGTGAGAGCCGCGGGCGGCGCAGACTCGGAGTGTGCATCAGTTGGAACCGCTCCGAGGAGAGGAACGAGCCATGGCCTCCGTCACGGCGACCACCACCGCGCCGTCCCCTGTCACCGCCCCGGCCGGGCCCGGTGTCCGGGTCTGGGCGACCGTCGGCAGTCCGCTGGGGGACGTCCTGCTCGTGGGGGCGCCGTCCACAACGGCCACCGGGGGCACGGCACTGGTGTCGCTCTCCCTGCCCGGCCAGAAGGGCGCCGCGACCGTCCGGGACGGCTGGCACCACGACCCCGGCGCCTTCACGCGGATCGCGGCCCAGCTCACCGCGTATTTCGAGCGCCGACTGACCGGGTTCACCGTCGAGTACGCCGACGAGGGCACCGACTTCCAGCGGCGGGTCTGGCGGGCGCTCGACACGATCCCGTACGGGACCACCACCTCCTACGGTGAGATCGCCCGCCGGATCGGTGCCTCGGGCGCCGCCGTACGGGCCGTGGGCACCGCGATCGGACGGAATCCACTGCTCGTGGTCCGGCCGTGTCACCGGGTCGTCGGGGCGGACGGCGCGCTGCGCGGATACGCGGCGGGTCTGGAACGCAAGGAACACCTCCTGGCTCTCGAGGGCGCGCCGCTGTCATGACGGCGCCGTACGACGGGGCGCTCTTCCCGAGGGAGACCTCGGTGATCGCGCCCGGCGCCGTCCATGTGCCGGGCTGGCTGTCGCCGGAGCGGCAGCGCGAGCTGGTGGCCGCCTGCCGGGAGTGGGGGCGCGGCCCCGTCCCGTACCGGCACACCCTGCTCCCCGGGGGTGGGGTGATGTCCGTCCGGACGGTCTGTCTCGGCTGGCACTGGCAGCCCTACCGCTACAGCCGTACGGCCGACGATGTGAACGGCGCCCGGGTGGCCGACGTCCCGGACTGGCTGGTGGAGTTGGGCCGTAGGGCGCTGGTGGCGGCCTACGGGCCGGCCGGGAAGCCCCAGGGGCCGGGCGGGAACCGGGCCGCCGGGCCGGAGCCCGCGTACACCCCCGACACCGCGTTGATCAATTTCTATGACGACACGGCCCGGATGGGGATGCACCAGGACAAGGAGGAGCGGTCGGGCGCTCCGGTGGTGTCCCTGAGCATCGGCGACAGTTGTGTCTTCCGCTTCGGCACCACCGCGTCGCGGGGCCGTCCCTATACCGATGTGGAGCTGTTCTCCGGGGACCTCTTCGTCTTCGGCGGGCCCGCGCGCTTCGCCTACCACGGGGTGCCGAAGGTGTATCCGGGGACGGCCGATCCCGCCTGCGGGCTGCGGCGGGGACGGCTGAACCTCACCCTGCGCGAGACGGGCCTGAGCGACCCGGAGCCGCGGGACCGGCGCTCACCGGGCCCCGCCTCCGGCTGACCGGGCGGGGGCCGGGCGGTGCTCCGGCGGGGTCAGCGTGAGCGGGAGTTGCCGAACAGCAGGCGGTAGCCGATCAGCAGCACCAGGGAGCCGCCTATCGCGGCCAGCCAGGTCGGTCCGTCGAAGAACTGCTTGCTGATGTCGCGGTCGAAGAACTCCGCCGAGATCCAGCCGCCGAGGGACGCTCCGACCACCCCGATGAGGGTGGTGATGATCAGACCGCCCGGGTCGCGGCCGGGCAGCAGCAACTTGGCTATGGCTCCGGCGAGCAGCCCGAGGACGATCCAGCCGAGAACGCTCATGCTGTGGACTTCCTTTCGTCCGTTGGTTCGCGACGGCGCGCGGGGCGCGGTCTCTCACCGGCGAAGACGCCGGGTGTCCGACCGGCAGTTGCGTACGGCCGGTGCGGTGGGACGCGTCTGTTACTCCCCAGTCAACGTGTCCGTGTCCCGCTTCTTTCCCGGACCCGGATGAATACACCCGTTCGAGTGACGAAGATCGGAACGAGCGGGGTGAGGTGCGGCACATGAGCGGGCCCGCCGTGATGCCGGACCGCGGGGCGGTGGCACACCGGGCGGGCCGGGGCTCGGATCGCCGGGCAGTACGCGTGCGCGGGTCAGCGGGCAGCGCGCGTGCGCGGGTCAGCGGGCGGCGAAGGGCTGGTCGGTCGGCACGATCTCCTTGCCCAGCGGCATCAGGGAGACAGGGATCAGCTTGAAGTTCGCGAGGCCCAGCGGGATACCGATGATGGTCAGGCAGAGGACGACACCGGTGACGATGTGTCCGAGGGCCAGCCACCAGCCCGCGAGGATCAGCCAGAGGACATTGCCCACACAGGACGGGGCGCCCGCGTCGGCTCGGTCGACGACGGTGTGGCCGAAGGGCCAGAGGGCGTAGACACCGATCCGGAAGGCGGCGATACCGAAGGGGATACCGATGATCGTGATACAGAGCAGGACTCCCGCGAGCAGGTAGCCCAGGAACATCCAGAATCCGCACAATATGAGCCAGATGATGTTCAGGACGGTCTTCATCGCTGTCTACCTGCCATCTCTTCGAGTCGGGCGATCCGCTCCGCCATGGGCGGATGCGTGGAGAACAGCTTGGCACCTTTGCCCGGCCGGAACGGATTGGCGATCATCATGTGGCTGGCGGTCTCCAGCCTGGGCTCCGGAGGAAGCGGCAGTTGCTTCGTACCGGCGTCCAGTTTGCGCAGGGCGCTGGCGAGCGCCAAGGGGTCGCCGGTGAGCTGGGCGCCCGAGGCATCGGCCTCGTACTCCCGGGAGCGGCTGACGGCGAGCTGGATGATGGCGGCGGCGACCGGGCCCAGGATCATGATCAGCAGCATCCCGAGCAGGCCGGGGCCGTCGTCGTCGGAGCGCCCCACGGGGATCAGCCAGGCGAAGTTGACCAGGAACATCACGACGGAGGCGAGGGCTCCGGCGACGGACGAGATCAGGATGTCGCGGTTGTACACATGGCTCAGTTCGTGGCCGATGACTCCGCGCAGCTCGCGCTCGTCGAGGATCTGGAGGATGCCTTCGGTGCAGCACACGGCCGCGTTCCGCGGATTGCGGCCGGTCGCGAACGCGTTCGGCGCCTGGGTCGGGGAGATGTACAGCCGGGGCATCGGCTGCCGGGCGGCCGTGGACAGCTCACGGACCATGCGATAGAGCGCCGGGGCCTCGAATTCGCTCACGGGGCGGGCCCGCATCGCGCGCAGGGCCAGCTTGTCGCTGTTCCAGTAGGCGTACGCGTTCGTCCCGAGCGCCACGACGAGCGCGACGATCAGCCCCGTACGGCCGAAGAGACTGCCGATGACGAGGATGAGTGCGGACAGTCCCCCGAGGAGTACGGCGGTCTTCAGCCCGTTGTGCCGGCGGTGCACGCTACGCCCTCCTGGTGGTGCGGCGGGGAACCCCTCTGCTGGTGGGTGCTCCACTTTCCAGTGGACCCTTCTGTACTGGTCAACGCCAGGCGAAGGGGGCGAGTTCCCCGGCGCTCCGGGGGCGCCGGAGGGCCGATCGGGTGAGGGCCGGGCGGCGGGGCCGGTCAGAACAGGTGGGTGGCCGCGAAACGGAGGACGAGCTGGGGGTAGCCGGAGAGGACGACGCCCGCGGCGGCGGTCAGGGCGATCGCGACGGCGTAGGGGGCGGGTACGGCGATCGGCGGGACGGCCGCGGCCGCCGCGGCGGCCGGGCCGGGGACGGGGGCACCGGTCTTCCCGGGTGCCGTTGCCGGGGCCGTTTCCGGCGCCGTTGCCGGGGCCTTCTCCGGGGTGATGAAGAGGAGGGCGGTCCAGCGGAGGTAGTAATAGAGCCCGATGGCGACATTGACGCCCATGACGACGGCCAGCCAGCCGAGACCGGCGTCGACGGCCGAGGAGAAGACCGTCACCTTCGCGAAGAGGCCGATAACGCCCGGAGGCAGTCCGGCCAGGCAGAGCAGGAAGAAGCCCAGGGCGAGGGCGGCGAGGGGGCTGGTGGCGTACAGGCCGCGGTAGTCGGCGAGCCGGTTGAGCCGGTGGACGCGGGCGACCAGGGCGACCACCGCGAAGGCGCCGAGGTTCACGACCGCGTACATCAGGGCATAGGCGACGGTGGCCCCGATCTGGTCGTCGCCGGTGTACCCGGCGGCGGCGATCGGGACCAGGATGAAGCCCGCCTGGGCGACGGACGACCAGGCCAGGAGGCGTACGGCGCCGAGGGCGCGGTCGGCCCGCTGGCGTACGGCGGCGACATTGCCCGCGGTCATGGTCACGGCCGCCAGGACGGCGATCGCCGGGCCCCAGACGTCGGCGTGGCGCGGGAAGGCGATCACGGTGACGAGGACGAGGCCGGAGAAGCCGACGGCCTTGCCGACGACCGAGAGGAAGGCGGCGACGGGCAGCGGCGCGCCGACATAGGTGTCGGGGACCCAGAAGTGGAACGGGACGGCGGCGGTCTTGAAGGCGAAGCCGACGAGAGTGAGGGCGACGCCGGTCCGCAGGAGGGTGTCGAGGTCTCCGGGGACGTCCGCGGTCGCGATCCGGGTGAGGTGGAGGCTGCCGGTCGAGGCGTAGACGAAGCTGACGCCGAGGAGGGTGACGGCGGTCGCGGTGACCGAGGTCAGGAAGAACTTGAGGGCCGCCTCACTGGAGCGGCGGTCGCCGCGGCGGAGGCCGACGAGGGCGAAGGCCGGCAGGGACGCCACTTCGAGGGCGACGACGAGGGTCGCCAGGTCGCGGGAGGCGGGCAGCAGGGCGGCTCCGGCGGCGGACGACAGCAGCAGGAACCAGAACTCCCCGGCGGGAAGCGCGCGACGGGTCTCGCGCAGGGAGAGCAACGCCGTCAGCAGGGCGCCGCCGAGGACCAGGAGCTGGATCGCGACGGTGAAGAGGTCGGCGACATAGCTGCAGGTCGTGGCGTCGGTATTGAGGCAGAAGGTCCGCCGGCCGCCGTCGCGCAGCGGTACGAGGGCGGCGACGGCGGCGACCAGCCCGGCGACGGCACCGAGGCCGAGGAGGTTTTTGCGGTGCTCGGGTACGAAGAGGTCGGCGACGAGGATCAGCAGGCCGGTGACGGCCGCGATCACGGGGGGCGCGATGGTGACCCAGTCGACGTTCTGGACCAGGTTGACGACCCCGCCGTCGGCGGCGATGGGGATGTCGAGGGTCACGACGAGCCTCCCGAGAGGAGCTTCTGCACGGCCGGGTCGGTGAGGCCGAGGAGGACCGCGGGCCACAGTCCGGCGAGGACGGTGAGGGCGACGAGCGGGGTCCACGCGGCCAGCTCGTAGCCCCGGACGTCGGGGACGGCCTTGACGCCGTCGCCGATGGCGGCGGGGACACCCATGCAGACGCGGCGGACGACGATCAGCAGGTAGGCGGCGGTGAGGAGGGTGCCGATGCCGCCGATGACCATGAAGACGAGGAAGGCGGGGCGGTTGAGTCCCTCCGCCGGGTCGAAGGCGCCGAACAGGGCGAGCATCTCGCCCCAGAACCCGGCCAGGCCTGGCAGTCCGAGGGATGCCACGGCGGCGAAGGCGAGCAGGGCGCCGAGGCGGGGCGCGCGGCCGTAGAGGGCGGCGCCGGTGGCCCCGGCGAGGGTGTCGAGATCGGCGGTGCCGTACCGGTCCTTGACCGCTCCGACCAGGAAGAACAGCAGGCCGGTGATGAGGCCGTGGGCGATGTTGGCGAAGAGGGCGCCGTTGACGCCGGTCGGGGTCATGGTGGCGATCCCGAGGAGGACGAAGCCCATGTGGCCGACGGAGGAGTACGCGATCAGCCGCTTCAGGTCGCCGGACGCGCCTTCGCGGGCGAGGGCGAGGCAGGCGAGGGAGCCGTAGACGATGCCGACGGCGGCGAAGGCGGCGAGATAGGGCGCGAAGGTCCGCATGCCGTCGGGCGCGATCGGCAGGACGATCCGGACGAAGCCGTACGTTCCCATCTTCAGCAGGACTCCGGCGAGGAGGACGGAGCCGATGGTCGGGGCGGCGGTGTGGGCGGCGGGCAGCCAGCTGTGCAGCGGCCACATCGGGGTCTTCACCGCGAGCCCGATCCCGATCGCCAGAACGGCGATGACCTGCGTCGACGTACTCAGTCCCCGGCCGTTGTCAGTGGCGAGTGCCACCATGTCGAACGTGCCCGCCTTCAGGCCGATCAGCAGGAAGCCGAGCAGCATGACGACCGAGCCGAGCAGTGTGTAGAGGATGAACTTCCAGGCGGCGGCCCGCCGTTCCTCGCCGCCCCAGCGGGCGATGAGGAAGTACATCGGGACGAGCACCGTCTCGAAGGCCAGGAAGAACAGCAGCAGATCGAGGGAGGCGAAGGTGGCGAGCGTGCCCGTTTCGAGCAGGAGCACCAGCGCCACGAAGGCCTTCGGGGAGGCCCCCGCGGGCGGCTTGAAGTAGCTGTAGAGGGCGCAGAGGAAGGTCAGGAGCGCCGTCAGGACCAGGAGGGGCAGGGAGATGCCGTCGACACCGAGGTGGATGTGGACGCCGAGCGCCGGGATCCAGCTGATGTCCGTGACGGCCTGCATCCGCGACGGCTGGTCGTGGTCGAAGCCGGCGGCGAGGACGACGGCCGCGGCGAGCACGGCCCCGGTGATGGTGACGCCGTGGCGGAGTACGGCCTGTCCGGGGTCGCGGCCCCTTAGTCCGGGCGGTGCGGGCAGCAGGGCGGCGGCGGCCCCGGCGAGCGGGGCGACGACGATGAACGCGAGAAGGGCCTGCATCACGGACTCGCTGATATCGATCACGGCTCACGACCCCGCGTTGACGGTGGACAGGACGACGGCGGCGATCACCAGGACCGCGGTGCCCGCCAGCAGCCAGCCGACGTAGGTCTGCACATTGCCGGTCTGGGCGCGCCGGACGAGGCGTCCGAGGCCGTTGACGCCGAGGGCGGCGCCGCGGACGTAGGTCTCGACGACCTCGCGGTCGAGGAAGTGGACCAACCGGGCCGCCGCCGCGACCGGGCGGACGAACAGCACATGGGCGACGGCGTCGAGGTGGAAGCCGGACGCGGCGTGGCGGTGGAGGGGGCCGAGCAGTATCCGGCCGGGGTCCGCGGGGTCGGGTGCCGAGGCGATCGAGCCGTAGGCGGGGGTGTGGGCCGCGATGGCTTCGGCCTCGACGGTGGACGGCGGGGCGTCGGGGTGCGCTGCCCGGGCCGCGGCGGTGGCCTCCGCCGGGAGGGCGGCGGCGCGCGGGGCCCGGGAGCGCCAGGCGGCGTAGGTGAGCAGTCCGCCGATGACGGCGGCGCCGGTGCCGAGGACGGCGGTGGTCGCGGTGGGGGCGAGGTCGTGGTCGCCGAGCCAGCCGTCGAAGTAGCCGTAGGTGGCGCCGAAACCGAGGGAGGGGATCGCGAGGAGCCAGAGGACGGAGGTCATGGCGAGGGGTTCGCGGCCGTGGTCGGGGGCGTCGGCGCCGTGGCCGCGGAAGGCGAGCAGCCAGAGCCGGGCGGCGTAGGCGGCGGTGAGGAGGGCGGTGACGAGACCGGCGATCAGGATGATCCAGCCGACCGCGCCGGGGGCCGTGTCGGACTCGCCGAGCGCCGTGTGTTCGGCGGCGACGAGGACGGCTTCCTTGGAGAAGAAGCCCGCGAAGGGGGGTACGGCGGCGAGGGCGAGCAGGGCGACCGTCATCGTCCAGTAGGCGTCGGGGATCCGGCGGGCGAGTCCGCCCGTCCGGGACATGGCGGCCAGCGAGTTGGTTCCTGCGGCGTGGATGACGACTCCGGCGGCGAGGAACAGCAGGGCCTTGAAGGCACCGTGGGAGATGAGGTGGAAGACGGCGGCGCCGCGGTCGGCGACGGCCAGGGCGCCCGCCATATAGCCGAGCTGGCCGATGGTCGAGTAGGCGAGGACGCGTTTGATGTCGTCCTGGGCGAGGGCGGCGAGGGCGGAGCCGACCATGGTGACGGCGGCCATGACGGCGAGCACGGCGAGAGCCGCCGCGGAGGCGGTGAAGACGGGGAGGAGCCTGGCGATGAAGTAGATACCGGCGGCGACCATGGTCGCGGCGTGGATCAGCGCGGAGACGGGGGTCGGGCCCGCCATCGCGTCGGGCAGCCAGATGTGCAGCGGGAACTGCGCGGACTTGCCCGCGACGCCCGCGAGGAGCAGCAGCGCCACCAGGGTGGGGTGGTCGAGTCCGCCGGTGGCGACGGTGTCGAGGATGCCGGTGATCCGGAAGGTGCCCGCGTCGGTGGCGAGGGCGAAGAGGCCGATCAGAAAGGGGACGTCGCCCAGCTTGGTGACGAGGAACGCCTTCAGGGACGCGGCCCGCGCCTCGGGCGTCTCCCAGTAGTGGCCGACGAGGAAGTACGAGCAGATGCCCATGATCTCCCAGCCGACCAGCAGCACCATCAGGTCGCCGGAGTAGACGACGAGCAGCATCGCGGAGGTGAAGAGGGAGACCAGCGCGGCGTAGGAGGGGTAGCGGGGGTCCTCGCGCAGATAGGCGGTCGAGTAGATCTGCACACAGGACGCCACGACTCCGACGAGGACCGCGACGAGGACCGCGAAGCCGTCGAGGTAGAGGGCGAGGTCGATGGGGACGGACCCGGTGGGGGTGAGCCGGGTCGCCGCGGAGACGGGTTCGCCGCCGCCCTGGCGGACGGCGACGACGACCGCGAGGGCGGCCGAGGCCAGGATCGGGAGGACGGCCAGGGGGCGGACGAAGCCGGGGGCGGTACGGCCGATGAGCAGTCCGGCGACGGCGCCGATGAAGGGCAGGAGGGGGACGAGGACGGCGAGGGTGGTGGTGGTCACGCGGTGGCCTCGGCCTTCTGCGTCGCCGGGGCGGTGGCGCCGGGGGTGGCCGCGGCGCCGGCCGGGTCGGAGGTGTCGGGGTCGTCGCCGGGTCGCTCGGCGGTGTCGCGGAGCCGGTCGATGTCGGAGGATCCGCGGTTGCGGTAGACCATCAGCACGATCGCCAGGCCGATGCCGATCTCGGCGGCGGCGATGGCGATGGTGAAGAGGGTGAGCGCCTGCCCGGAGTGGAGGGTGTCGCGGAGCCAGACGTCGAAGGCGACCAGGTTGAGGTTGACGGCGTTGAGCATCAGCTCGACGGACATCAGGACGAGGATCGCGTTGCGGCGGGCGAGGACGCCGTAGACACCGACGCAGAAGAGGAGGACGGAGAGCACGGCGGGGTAGGCGAGGTGCATCAGTTCTCCCGTTCGGGCGCCGGTCCGGTGGCGGGCGGGGCGTTCCGGTCGTCCGCCGGGCGGCCGCCGGGCGCCGGGGCCGCTCCGTCGCCCGCCGCGTCCGTCCCCGTGCCGTCCGTGCCGGGGGCGTCGGGGGCGGTGCCGTCGGGGGTGTCGGACGCGCCTTCGGGGTGCCTGCGGGACAGCACGATCGCGCCGACGAGGGCGGCGAGCAGCAGGACGGAGAGCGCTTCGAAGGGCAGCACCCAGTGCCGGAAGAGGGCTTCGCCGGTGATGGAGGTGGTGCCCTGGGCGGGTCCTTCGAGGTCGATCCAGGTGGTGCGGAAGGCGTCCACGACCACCCAGACCAGGGCCACGGCCGCGGTCCCGGCGACGGCGAGCGCCACGGGCCGGTTGCCGGAGTCGGCGTCCGGGGACGGCCCGATGGGGGCCTTGGTGAGCATCAGCCCGAAGAGGAGGAGGACGACGACGGAGCCGACGTAGATGAGGACCTGGACCCAGGCGACGAACTCGGCGGTCAGCAGCAGGTATTCGACGGCGAGCCCGCCGAGCGCGACGACCAGCCAGAGGGCGGCGTGGACCAGGTGCCGGGTGGTGACGGTCATGACGGCGGCGCCGAGGGTGACCAGGCCGACGAGGAGGAAGGCGATCTCGATGCCCGTGGGCGAGAGGAAGCCCTGGGGCGCGGTGGCGGCGTACGGGATCATGCCGGGCCTCCTTCGCCGGGCGCGGCCGGGTTCCCGCCGGGGGCGCCGGGGGTCCCGGGGGCGCCAGGGTTGCCGGGGGCGTCGGGGTTGCCGGTTCCGCCGGGGCTGTCCGGGGTCTCGGGGGGCGCGGCGGCTTCCCGGGCGGCGGCCTGCTTCTCGGCCGTCTTCCGGGCGGCGGCGATCTCCTTGGGCTCCTCGGCCGCGGGGTCGAGGGCGGGCGGCGCGGGCACCGTCCACATCCACTCCCGGAGCTTGTCGCGCTCATGGGTGAGTTCACGGATGTCGGTCTCCGCGTACTCGAACTCCGGGGACCAGAAGAGCGCGTCGAAAGGACAGACCTCGATGCAGATACCGCAGTACATGCAGAGGGCGAAGTCGATCGCGAAGCGGTCGAGGACGTTACGGCTGCGCTCCCGGCCGCCCGGGGCCGCCGCCGGGATCGTCTCTTTGTGGGAGTCGATGTAGATGCACCAGTCGGGGCACTCCCTGGCGCACAGCATGCAGACCGTGCAGTTCTCCTCGAACAGTCCGATCACCCCGCGGGTGCGGGGCGGGAGGTCGGGCTGGACTTCGGGGTACTGCGCCGTGACGGTCTTCCGGGTCATCGTGCGCAGGGTCACGGCGAGGCCCTTGGCCAGGCCCGAGCCGGGGATCGGGGACACGGTCAGATCACCACCTTCACGATGCCCGTGAGGGCGATCTGGGCGAGGGCGAGGGGGACGAGGACGGTCCAGGCCAGCTTCTGGAGCTGGTCCTCCCGCATCCGCGGATAGGACACCCGGAGCCAGATCACGACGAACGCCAGGATCGCGGCCTTCAGCAGGGTCCAGACCCAGCCGAGTCCGTCGGCGCCGAACGGGCCGTGCCAGCCCCCCAGGAAGAGGACGGTGGTCAGCCCGCACAGCACGACGATCCCGGCGTACTCGGCGAGCAGGAAGAGCGCGAACCGCAGCCCGGTGTACTCGGTGTACGCCCCGAAGATGATCTCCGAGTCGGCGACCGGCATGTCGAACGGCGGGCGCTGGAGTTCGGCGAGACCGGCGACGAAGAAGACCAGGGCGCCCGTGATCTGCCAGGGCAGCCACCACCACTCGAAGGCGTCGAGGATGCCGACGAGGGAGACGGTGCCCGCGGCCATCGCCACGGAGGCGGCGGCGAGCAGCATCGGCAGCTCGTACGCCAGCAGCTGGGCGGCCGTACGCAAGCCGCCGAGGAGGGAGAACTTGTTGGCCGATGCCCAGCCCGCCATCAGCGACCCGAGCACGCCGACGCCCATCACGGCGAGGACGAAGAAGATGCCCGCGTCGATCACCTGGCCGACGGCGCCCTCGCCGGGCCCGATCGGAATGGCGAGCAGGACGAGGAGGTACGGCAGCAGGGCGACGGCGGGCGCGAGCTGGAAGACCCGGCGGTCGGCGCCGGCCGGGACGATGTCCTCCTTCTGCGCGAACTTCACCCCGTCCGCGACGAGCTGGGCCCAGCCGTGGAAGCCACCGGCGTACATGGGTCCGAGTCGGCCCTGCATATGCGCCATGACCTTGTGCTCGGTCTGCCCGATGATCAGAGGGAAGGCCAGGAACACGGCGAAGACGATCAGGAGCCGGACCGCGACGTCCAGAGCGTCGTTCACGCGGGGTCGCCTCCGGTGGTGTCGTCCGTCCCTTCGCCCTCGGCGGGCTCGGGGCGGTTCTGGTCGGTGGGGGGTTTCGGCGGTTTCCGGGACTCCGGGGACGCCGGGGGCTCCTCGGGCGGGGGCTCGGCGGCGGCCTCGGACCCGGTGCCTGACCCGGTGTCCTCGCCGTCGAAGGCGGGGCGGGCGTGGTGCCACGGCGCGTCGGCGCTACGGGTACGCGCGCCCTGTTCCCCGGAGCCGGAGCCCGGGCCTGAAGCCGGGCCGGAACTGGAACCGGGTCCCTGGTCCGTCGCGTCGCGCTCCGGCACGGCGGCCTGGCTCGCGGACCCGTCGGCGGCGCTCCGCGTCCGGCGCGGCGGCCGGGTCGAGGGCTCCGGTGCGGACGGCGCTTCAGGGGCGGACGGCGCGGCGGCCTGGCTCGCCGAGCCCTCCGTGACGCTCCGCGTCCGGCGCGGTGTCGTCGGAGTCGTCGGTGCCGGGGTGTGGGTCACGGCGGCGGCCGGCGGCGGCTGGCTCGCGGAGCCCTCGCCCGCGGTCCGGGTGCGCCGGACGGGCCGGTCGCCGGCCGCCGCCGCGCGGGGTGCGCGGGCCGGCCGGGAAGGTGCCGGGGGGAGCTGGCCCTTGAGGGGGCCCCATTCGTTGGGGTCGGGTACGCCGGGCGGGAGCATCTGCCGCCGCTTGGGCCCGCCGTGCCCGGCCGCGGCTTCCCCGGGCTCCTTGGCGCCGGGCCAGGCCTTGACGACCCGGGCCGCGAGCACGAAGTCCTTCCGCAGCGGATGGCCCTCGAAGTTGTCGGGCAGCAGCAGCGGTACGAGATGGGGGTGGTCGGTGAAGGCGACGCCGAACATCTCGTACGTCTCGCGTTCGTGCCACTCGGCCCCCGCGTAGACGCCGACGGCCGTCGGCAGGGCGGGCGCCTCGTGGGGCACGGTCGTCCGCAGCAGCAGCCGGCGGACCCGGTCGCCGGGCCCGGCCGGTACGGCCGCCACGTGCGCGCAGACCCGGAAGCCGGTGCCGGGCTCGTCGACGGCGCTCAGCCAGTCGAAGTAGGTGCAGCCCAGGGCGTCGCGGGCGGTTTCGAGGGCCGTGAGCCAGGCGCCGGCCGGGACGTCGACCGTGAGCAGGTCGTACGCGGACTCGGCGGTGGCGTCCGGCCCGAAAAGGTCGGTGACGGCGTCGGGAAGCCGGTCGTAGGGGCTGGTCATGTGACGTCCCCTCCCGTACCGGAACCGCCCGCGCCGGAACCTCCCGTACCGGATTCGCCCGTACCGGATTCGCCCGGTGCGGCGGGTGCGGCGGGCGGGGTGACGAGTCCGCTGCCGAGCTGGGCCGCCGTGGGGCGTCCCGCGTCGGCTCCGGAGCCGTACCGCTCCCCCAGCGACTCGCGGGCGATCTTCTCCTGGAGCTTGAGGATGCCCTGGAGCAGCGCCTCGGGCCGCGGCGGGCAGCCGGGTACGTACACATCGACGGGGATGATCTGGTCGACGCCCTTGGTGACCGCGTACGAGTCCCAGTACGGGCCGCCGCAGTTGGAGCAGGCACCGAAGGAGATCACGTACTTGGGCTCGGGCATCTGCTCGTACAGCCGCTTCACGGCCGGGGCCATCTTGTCCGTGACGGTCCCCGAGACGATCATCAGATCGGCCTGGCGGGGGCCGGGGGCGAAGGGGATCACCCCGAGCCGGATGAAGTCATGGCGGGACATCGACGCGGCGATGAACTCGATCGCGCAGCAGGCGAGCCCGAAGTTGAAGACCCAGAGGCTGTAGCGGCGGCCCCAGTTGAGGACGACCTTCATCGGCTCCGGCGCCAGCCTGGAGAGCGCCCCGAGCCGCTTGGGCTCCGGGAGGAGTTCCGGCGCACCGGAGGGGGACGGGGTCACGTCCATGTCAGGACGCCCTTCTTCCACGCGTACAGCAGTCCCACGGCCAGGAAGCCGAGGAAGATGAACATCTCCACGAGCGTCGTCGCGCCGTACCCGGGGGCGGCGAAGACCGTGGCCCAGGGGAACAGGAAGATCGAGTCGACGGCGAAGATCACGTACAGGAACGCGTAGACGTAGTAGCGGACCTGGGTGTGCGCCCAGCCCTCGCCGACGGGGTCCACCCCGCATTCGTAGGTGAGCAGCTTCTCCGGCGTCGGCACGACGGGCCGCAGCAACCGTCCGGCGCCGAAGGCGACGGCCACGAAGATCACACCGATCAGCGCGAGCAGTCCGACGACCGAATAGCTCGCGAAGTAGTCGTCGGCCCGTTCCACCGCGATTCCGACCACGGTCGATTCCGGCACGTCAGCCCCTCGCTCCCTGACCTCGTCCGATGGGAAAGCTCTCGGAATCCGAGTTCTGTACGCACGGGAGTCTAGGCCCTGTTAAAAGGAGGGTAAGCAGGTGCGTACGACGGAGGTGGGGATATCCCCACCGGGACCAGGCCCCTTACCCCCATGGCGCCGCCCCGTCCGGACAGGCAGGCTGGCAGGTATGACTGCCGGCCATCTCGTATCCGACACCGCCCAGGAGCCCGACGCGGCCCGCTTCGGCGGTTCCGCGTTCCGCCTCGGGGAGGCCGGGCCGTCCGTGTCCGGGCAGGGGGCGTCCGCACGCGGGCTGCCCGTGAAGGGAGACGCCCCGCTGCCGTCGCCCGGGTTCGCCTTCGGCGGCCGTACCTGGCGGGAGGTCTCCCACCTCCTGGCCAATCTGCCGCTGTCGATCCTGCACTTCGTCTACGCGACGGTGGCGATCGCCCTGGGCGCCGCCCTGTCGGTGACGGTGATCGGGCTGCCGCTCCTGGCGCTCGCGCTCTCGGGCGCCCGGCGGATCGGCCGCTCCGAGCGGGCCAGGGCCCGGAAGCTGCTGGGGATACGGGTCGAGGAGCCCAGCCCGCTGAGCGGCGCGCACCGGGACGGCGGGTTCCTCGCCTGGCTGCGGACGACGCTGAAGGACCCGGTCGGCTGGCGGGCGGTGCTGTACTGCGCGATCCGGTTGCCGTGGGGCATCGCGTCGTTCGTGGTGACGGTCGTCGGTATCGCCGTGGTCTGGCCCGTGCTCGGGTTCCTGGTCCGCGGTCTCTCCAACGCCGACCGGGGCATGGTGCGCGGGCTCCTGTCGCCCTCGGACGAGCTGGAGCGGCGGATCGCCGAGCTGGAGTCGGACCGCGGGGTCGTGGTGGACACGGCGGCGGCGGATCTGCGCCGGATCGAGCGCGATCTGCACGACGGCGCCCAGGCCCGGCTGGTCGCCCTCGCGATGGGGCTCGGGCTGGCGAAGGAGAAGCTGCTGGAGGACCCGGAGGCGGCGGCGACGATGGTCGACGAGGCCCACGGCGAGGTCAAACTGGCCCTCCAGGAACTGCGGGACCTGGCCCGCGGCATCCACCCGGCCGTGCTCACCGACCGCGGACTCGACGCCGCGCTCTCCTCCGTCGCCTCCCGCTGCACCGTCCCGGTGTCGGTCTCCGTCGAGCTGACGGAGCGGCCCGCGGAGGCGATCGAGGGCATCGCCTACTTCACCGTCTCGGAGCTGCTGCAGAACGTCAGCAAGCACTCCGGGGGCCGGTCGGCCTCCGTCGACGTATGGCGGGTGGAGCACCGGCTGATGATCCAGGTCACGGACGACGGGCGGGGCGGCGCCCGGCTGGACGGCGGTACGGGCATGGCGGGTCTCGCGGAGCGGCTGGGCGCGGTGGACGGGCTGTTCGTGCTGAACTCGCCGGTGGGCGGACCGACGACGGTCACGGTGGAGATCCCGTGGCGGAACCGGAACGCGCCGTCCGGGCGGGCGGGGCGGAAGCCGGCGTAGCGGGCGTTCTCCCCGATCCGCGGCCGTGGTCGGGCCGCCCGTGCCTTCGGAGACGCACGGGCGGTTTCACCCATGTACGGGCGGGTTCGCCCGCGGCCGGTTCTCCTCCGTGGGGGCGGTATCGCGTCACGACGGCCGAGGGTGGGGTTAACCCCCCTTCGAACAGGCCCATGACCACCATGGTGACCTCCCGGCCCCTCCCAGCATGCTGTTCTCATGACTGGAACCCGCCTCGTAGAACGGACGAACCCCATGGCCATGGAGCACCGACCCGGGCGGTACGACGAGCGCGCGGACCGGCGGCAGTTCGTGCCGGCGGTGCTCCGGGTGCCGTTCGAGGGGCGTACGTGGCGCGAGTTCTGGTACCTGATGCTGAGTTTCCCGCTCAGCATCGTCTTTTTCACCTTCTCGGTGACGGCGGTCTCCCTGAGCGCCGGACTGCTGATCACCTTCGTCGGGGTGCCGATCCTGGCGGCGAGTCTCGCGGCGTGCCGGGGCTTCGGCGCGCTGGAGCGCACCCGGGCCCGGCTGCTGCTCCGGCACCATGTGGACGCGCCCGCGCCGCTGCGGCCCCGTGCCAACGGGGTGATGCCGTGGATCGGGGCGGTGCTCAAGAACGGGGCGTCCTGGCGGCATCTGCTCTACACGCTGCTGCACTTCCCGTGGGCGGTGAGCGCCTTCACGGCGACGCTGACGATGTGGACCCTGGGCTGGTCGCTGATGGCGTACCCGCTGTGGATGTGGACGCTGACGGAGTTCGGTGACGAACCGGGGCTGCGGATCTACACCGACGGCGACACCCAGATCTTCCTGGACACGCCGTTCGAGATCGCCGCGACCTCGGCCGGCGGGCTGGCGCTGGTGCTGGTGACGGGCTGGATGATCAGGGGCTTCGCCTATGTGGACCGGGTCATGGTCTCCGGGCTGCTGGGGCCGTCCCGGCTGGCGGAGCGGGTGGTCGAGCTGGAGTCGGACCGCGGGGTCGTGGTGGACACGGCGGCGGCGGACCTGCGCCGGATCGAGCGCGATCTGCACGACGGCGCCCAGGCCCGGCTGGTGGCGCTGGCGATGGATCTGGGCCTGGCGAAGGAGAAGCTGCTGGAGGACCCGGAGGCGGCGGCGATGATGGTCGGCGAGGCCCACGGCGAGGTCAAGCTGGCCCTGCAGGAGCTGCGGGACCTGGCCCGCGGCATCCACCCGGCCGTCCTCACCGACCGCGGACTCGACGCCGCGCTCTCCTCCGTCGCCTCCCGCTGCACCGTCCCGGTCTCCGTGGACGTGGATCTGGAGTCCCGGCCCGCCCCGGCGATCGAGGGCATCGCCTACTTCACGGTCTCGGAGCTGCTGCAGAACGTCAGCAAGCACTCGGGGGCCCGTAAGGCGGGCGTCGAGGTGTGGCGGTCGGAGACCCGGCTGATGATCCAGATCACGGACGACGGGCGCGGCGGTGCCGATGTGACCGCGGGCAGCGGTCTCGCGGGGCTCGCGGAGCGGCTGGACGCGGTGGACGGGATCCTCGCGGTCGACTCGCCGGTGGGCGGTCCCACGACGGTGACGGCGGAGCTGCCCTGGCGCGGCTGAGCCGGGCGGTGCCGTGGACGGCGGCGGGCCCCACGGTAAAACTA
>NZ_JBHYZV010000107.1:0-20621 GCF_042753905.1 Streptomyces sp. NPDC059248
TCTCCCAGACGCCCATCTACGACGCGCTGTACGCCGAGTACCGCCGGTCGTTGCCGGCGGGGCCCGGGGGCCCGGCGGGCGCGGCGCACCACCGCGTCCAAGCCGTAAACCCCCCCCCCCCCGGCCGGGGCGGGGGGCCGGCCCCCCCCCCCGGGCGCCCCCGCCCCGCCGTTCGCGTATGGCCGCATATGACGCATGTGCCGTATATGACTTATGTACAAGGCGTCTGAATATGACGTATGTACGGGGCGTCGCCCGTTCCGGTGGCCCCTGTCGGCCCCTGCCCGGTGGTCCGGATTCCGGTACCGCCGGGCGGGTACCTCAGCCGTTCGCGGGGCCGCCGAGCTGGATGCCCGCCATCCGGGTCCACTCGTACGGCCCCGTACGCACCTTCGCCGCGAACTCCCCGTCGAACTCCTCGTGCAGGGTGATCCCCGCCTTACCGGCCGCCGACTCGGCGACCGCGTAGGTGGGGGCCACCAGATCGCCCCAGGCGCCGTCGGAGCCGACGAGGACGATCCGGGTACCCGCCTGACCGATATGGGCGAGCTGCCCCTCCGCGCCACCGTGCTTCTTCGCGAAGGCGGTGATCTCACGGGCGAGCCGGGCGGCCTTGCGGTCCGCGTGCTTGGTGTCTGCCATGCCCCGATGTTACGTAGCGGTAATCGGCGCTGACCATGGCGGCCGGGCGTGGCGTGAACCACTGCCCGCCGACCCCGGCGGGCCGGCGTCCCGCGCGACGGAAGGGCCCGGGAACGACCGCGGGCGGACCCTTGGGGCCCGCCCGCTTCACCGCACTCGCTTCACCGCACTCGCTTCTTCGACTATGCCGCCTCAGCGCAGGAAGGGATCCACCGCCACCGCCACGAAGAGCAGCGACACATAGGTGATGGACCAGTGGAAGAGCCGCATCTCCTTGAGCTTCGCCCCGGCCAGACCGGCCTTCGCCCGTGCCTGGAGGGCGTGCGCCTCCCACAGCCACCAGCCGCCCGCGAGCAGCGCCACGGTCGTATAGAACCAGCCCGTGTAGCCCATCGGGGTGAGCAGCAGCGATACGGCGACCATCACCCAGCTGTAGAGGACGATCTGGCGCGCCACGACCTTGTTGGAGGCGACGACGGGCAGCATCGGGACGCCGACCCTGGCGTAGTCCTCCCGGACCTTCATGGAGAGCGGCCAGTAGTGCGGCGGGGTCCAGAAGAAGATCACGAGGAAGAGGACGATCGCGGCCCACGACATCGAGTTGGTCACCGCCGACCAGCCGATGAGTACCGGCAGACAGCCCGCGATCCCGCCCCAGACGATGTTCTGCGCCGTGCGGCGCTTGAGGATCATCGTGTAGACGACGACGTAGAACAGCAGTGCGCCCAGCGACAGCCAGGCCGACAGCCAGTTGACGAGGAGGCCGAACCAGAGCGTGGAGACCACGGCGAGGGTGAGGCCGAAGACCAGGCCCTCACGCGGGGAGACCATGCCGGTGACCAACGGCCGCTGCGCCGTCCTGGTCATCAGCGCGTCGATGTCCCGGTCGATGTACATATTGAGCGCGTTGGCGCCGCCGGCGGAGAGATAACCGCCTGTACAGGTGGCCAGGACCAGCCACAGATCGGGCACCCCTTGCGCGGCGAGGAACATCACCGGCACTGTGGTGATGAGCAGCAACTCGATGATCCGCGGCTTCGTGAGCGCCACGAAGGCCATGACCCGGGACCCGAACGTCCGGCTGCCCGGGCTCGTCCCGGGCGTCTCCACGGTCCGCTCGGGGCGGGTGGTGCCCTCACCCGCTGGACGGGAATCGACGGCCGTCACGCACACCCCTGAGGAAGATTCCAGCAAGTCCCGGACGCATGACAGCGCGTTGAAAACCCGGTGAGACTTGCGCGTACCACGCCACTCTAGAGGCTGCCTTTCTCTCGCCTCGCACGGGGGTGGGTCGTGTTGGAAGACGGCTCCCCGGCGCGCCGTCGCGCCCCCGCCGCGCGCCCCGCGACCCGGGCCGGATGCCGCCGGGAGGCGGAGTCCCCCGTCCGGCGGCAGGCAGGCGGAGGGGCGCGGTGGCCCGCGTACGCCGTCGGCGGGCTCCGCGGCCCCACGGCCGAAAACCGCCGGGGGGCGCCAAGGGTAGGCTCGGCGACACCCGGTGCATTCGTCGTCACCGGGTACGCGCCATGTCGAAGACATGCGGAAAGGAGCCCTGACCGAGGGTGAGCACCAAGCCGACCACCACAGACCTCGAATGGACCGATCTGGACCAGCGGGCCGTCGACACCGCACGGGTCCTGGCCATGGATTCCGTACAGAAAGTCGGCAACGGCCACCCCGGTACGGCCATGAGCCTCGCGCCCGCCGCGTATCTGCTCTTCCAGAAGGTGATGCGGCACGACCCGGCCGACGCCGACTGGACCGGCCGTGACCGGTTCGTGCTGTCCGCCGGGCACTCGTCGCTGACCCTCTACACCCAGCTGTACCTGGCGGGGTACGGGCTGGAGCTGGACGACCTCAAGGCGTTCCGCACCTGGGGTTCGAAGACCCCGGGTCACCCCGAGTACGGCCACACCACCGGCGTCGAGACCACCACCGGGCCGCTGGGCCAGGGCGTGGCCAACGCGGTGGGCATGGCGATGGCCGCCCGCTACGAGCGCGGCCTGTTCGACCCGGACGCCGCCCCCGGCACGTCCCCCTTCGACCACACCATCTGGGCGATCGCCGGCGACGGCTGCCTCCAGGAGGGCATCGCGGCCGAGGCGTCGTCGCTGGCCGGGCACCAGAAGCTGGGCAATCTGGTCCTGCTCTGGGACGACAACCACATCTCCATCGAGGGCGACACCGAGACCGCGGTCTCCGAGGACACCCTCAAGCGGTACGAGGCGTACGGCTGGCATGTGCAGCGGGTGGCGCCCCGGGAGAACGGCGACCTCGACCCCGAGGCGCTGTACGCGGCCTTCCGCGCCGCGCAGGCCGTCACCGACCGGCCGTCCTTCATCGCCGCCCGGTCGATCATCGCCTGGCCCGCCCCGCACGCGCAGAACACCGAGGCCGCGCACGGCTCGGCGCTGGGCGCCGAGGAGGTCGCGGCCACCAAGCGGGTCCTCGGCTTCGACCCGGAGCAGAGCTTCGAGGTCACCGACGAGGTCATCGGGCACACCCGGGAGGCGCTGGACCGCGGGCGCGAGGCGCGTGCCGAGTGGGAGAAGGTGTTCGCCGCGTGGCGTACGGCCAACCCCGAGCGGGCCGCCGAGTTCGACCGGATCCGGGCGGGCGAGCTGCCCGCGGGCTGGGAGGACGCGCTGCCGGACTTCGAGGCCGGTACGTCGGTCGCCACCCGGGCCGCGTCGGGCAAGATCCTCCAGGCGCTGGGCGCGGTGATCCCGGAGCTGTGGGGCGGCTCGGCCGACCTCGCGGGCTCCAACAACACCACCATCGACAAGACGTCGTCGTTCCTGCCCGAGGGCAATCCGCTGCCCGAGGCCGACCCGTACGGCCGCACGATCCACTTCGGTATCCGTGAGCACGCGATGGCCGCCGAGATGAACGGCATCGCGCTGCACGGCAACACCCGGATCTTCGGCGGGACGTTCCTCGTCTTCTCGGACTACATGCGCAACGCGGTCCGGCTGTCGGCCCTGATGCACCTGCCGGTGACGTATGTGTGGACGCATGACTCGATCGGTCTCGGCGAGGACGGCCCGACCCACCAGCCGGTGGAGCACCTGGCGTCCCTGCGGGCCATCCCGGGTCTGAACGTGGTCCGCCCGGCGGACGCCAACGAGACGGTGATCGCCTGGCGTGAGATCCTGCGGCGCTGGACGAAGGAGTTCGGCGTGGGCGCCCCGCACGGTCTGGCGCTGACCCGGCAGGGTGTGCCGACCTACCCGGCCGACGAGAACGCGGCCCGTGGCGGCTATGTCCTCTTCGAGGCCGAGGGCGGCGCCCCGGAGGCCGTTCTGATCGGTACCGGATCCGAGGTCCAGCTCGCCGTCGCGGCCCGGGAGCAGCTCCAGGCGGCCGGGGTGCCGACGCGGGTGGTCTCCATGCCGTCGGTCGAGTGGTTCGAGGAGCAGGACCAGGACTACAAGGACGCGGTGCTGCCGCCTTCGGTGCGGGCCCGGGTGGCCGTCGAGGCGGGCATCGGGCTGACCTGGCACCGGTACGTCGGCGACGCGGGCCGGATCGTATCGCTGGAGCACTTCGGTGCCTCGGCGGACGGCAAGGTCCTCTTCCGGGAGTTCGGTTTCACCGCGGACGCGGTCGCCGCCGCCGCCCGGGAATCTCTTGACGCCGTCCGGCGCTGACGCGATTACACAGTGACTTCAGGAGTTGTTTTTCGATGACAGACGACGCGCTCAAGCGCCTCACCGACGAAGGCGTCGCGATCTGGCTGGACGACCTGTCCCGCAAGCGGATCACCTCCGGCAATCTCTCCGAGCTGATCGACCAGCAGCACGTGGTGGGTGTGACCACCAATCCGTCGATCTTCCAGAAGGCGATCAGCGGCGGTGACGGCTACGAGCAGCAGCTGCGTGAGCTGGCCGTCCGCAAGGTGACCGTCGAGGAAGCCATTCGGATGATCACCACGGCGGACGTCCGCGACGCGGCGGACATCCTCCGGCCGGTCTTCGACGCGACCGAGGGCCAGGACGGCCGGGTCTCCATCGAGGTGGACCCGCGGCTGGCCCATCACACGGAGGCGACGATCGCCGAGGCCAAGCAGCTGGCCTGGCTCGTCGACCGCCCCAATACCCTGATCAAGATCCCGGCCACCCGGGCGGGCCTTCCGGCGATCACCGAGACCATCGGTCTCGGTATCAGCGTCAATGTGACGCTGATCTTCTCGCTGGAGCGCTACCGCGAGGTGATGGACGCCTACCTGGCCGGTCTGGAGAAGGCCGCGGAGCGCGGCCTCGACCTGTCGAAGATCCATTCGGTGGCGTCGTTCTTCGTCTCCCGGGTGGACGCGGAGATCGACAAGCGGCTCGACGCGCTGGGCACCCCGGCGGCGAAGGCGGCCCGCGGCAAGGCCGCGCTGGCCAACGCCCGGCTGGCGTACGAGGCGTACGAGGAGGTCTTCGGCTCCGAGCGGTGGGCCGCCCTCGACCGGCTGCGGGCCAACAAGCAGCGCCCGCTGTGGGCCTCGACGGGGGTCAAGGACCCGGCGTACAAGGACACGCTGTACGTGGACGAGCTGGTCGCCCCGGGCACGGTGAACACCATGCCGGAGGCGACGCTGGAGGCCACCGCCGACCACGGCGTGATCACCGGTGACACCGTCCGCGGCACGTACGACACCGCGCGCGCCGAGCTGGCGGCCGTGGCAGAGTTGGGGATCTCGTACGACGAGGTCGTCCAGCTGCTGGAGGACGAGGGCGTCGAGAAGTTCGAGGCGGCCTGGAACGACCTGCTCGCATCGACCGAGGCGGCGCTGGCCCGTCTCGTCCCGTCGAAGGGCTGACCATCGTGTCCGGTTCACCCGCGGCCAATCCGCTGCGCGACCCGGCGGACCGACGGCTCCCGCGTATCGCGGGGCCGTCGGGCCTGGTGATCTTCGGGGTCACCGGTGACCTGTCGCGCAAAAAGCTGATGCCGGCCGTCTACGACCTGGCCAACCGCGGACTGCTGCCGCCGGGCTTCTCCCTGGTCGGCTTCGCCCGCCGGGAGTGGCAGGACGAGGACTTCGCACAAGAGGTCCACGACGCGGTCAAGGAGCACGCCAGGACCCCCTTCCGCGAGGAGGTCTGGCAGCAGCTCAACCAGGGCATGCGGTTCGTCCAGGGCGACTTCGACGACGACGACGCCTTCGAGACGCTGAAGAAGACGATCGCCGAGCTGGACCAGGCGCAGGGGACGGGGGGCAACTTCGCCTTCTACCTCTCCGTGCCGCCGAAGTTCTTCCCCAAGGTCGTCCAGCAGCTCAAGAAGCACGGTCTGGCCGACCAGAAGGAGGGCTCCTGGCGCCGGGCGGTGATCGAGAAGCCCTTCGGCCACGATCTGGTGTCCGCCATGGAGCTGAACCAGGTGGTGCACGAGGTCTTTCCGCCGAACGAGGTCTTCCGGATCGACCACTACCTCGGCAAGGAGACCGTCCAGAACATCCTGGCGCTCCGCTTCGCCAATACGCTCTTCGAGCCGATCTGGAACCGGTCCTATGTGGACCATGTCCAGATCACCATGGCCGAGGACATCGGCATCGGCGGCCGTGCCGGGTACTACGACGGCATCGGCGCCGCCCGTGACGTGATCCAGAACCATCTGCTCCAGCTGCTGGCGCTCACCGCGATGGAGGAGCCCGCCTCCTTCGACGCGGACGCGCTGGCCGCGGAGAAGACCAAGGTGCTGGGCGCGGTGAAGCTGCCGAAGGACCTGGGCGAGCACACCGTACGCGGCCAGTACGCGGCCGGGTGGCAGGGCGGCGAGAAGGCCGTCGGCTATCTCCAGGAGGACGGGATCGACCCCGCCTCCACGACCGACACCTACGCGGCGGTCAAGCTGGAGATCGACAACCGCCGCTGGGCCGGTGTGCCGTTCTATCTGCGCACGGGCAAGCGGCTGGGGCGCCGGGTCACCGAGATCGCGGTGGTCTTCCAGCGCGCCCCGCACTCGCCCTTCGACCACACCGCGACCGAGGAGCTGGGGCAGAACGCCCTGGTCATCCGGGTCCAGCCGGACGAGGGCGTGACCATGCGGTTCGGCTCCAAGGTGCCGGGGACCTCGATGGAGGTACGGGACGTCTCGATGGACTTCGCCTACGGCGAGTCCTTCACCGAGTCCAGCCCGGAGGCGTACGAGCGGCTCATCCTCGATGTCCTGCTCGGCGACTCCAACCTCTTCCCCCGGGTCGAGGAGGTCGAGCTGTCGTGGAAGATCCTCGACCCGATCGAGCGGTACTGGGACACCCACGGCAAGCCCGCCCAGTACCCGTCCGGGACCTGGGGTCCGGTCGAGGCGGACGAAATGCTCGCACGAGACGGACGGAGCTGGCGGCGGCCATGAAGATCGACCTTACGGACACCACCTCCAGCAAGATCAACAAGGCGCTGGTGCAGGGGCGCCGGGCGATCGGCACCCCGGCCGTCGGCATGGTGCTCACCCTCGTCATCGTCACCGACGAGGAGAACGCCTACGACGCCCTGAAGGCCGCCAACGAGGCGTCGCGCGAGCACCCCTCGCGCACGCTGCTGGTCATCAAGCGGGTCTCGCGCACCCCGCGCGACCGGGCGCAGACCCGGCTGGACGCCGAGGTCCGGGTCGGAGCCGACGCGGGCACCGGTGAGACGGTCGTTCTGCGGCTGTACGGCGATGTCACCGACCACGCCCAGTCGGTGGTGCTGCCGCTGCTGCTGCCGGACGCCCCGGTGGTGGTCTGGTGGCCGGTGAACGCCCCGCTGGACCCGGCGAGCGACCCGCTGGGCGCCCTGGCCCAGCGCCGGGTCACCGACACCTACGCGGCCGAGGACCCGATCGGGGAGCTGAAGGGGCGGGCGGAGGCGTACACCCCGGGCGACACGGATCTGTCGTGGACCCGGATCACGCCCTGGCGCTCCATGCTGGCCGCCGCGCTGGACCAGGTGGCCTGCGAGGTCACCGCGGTCGAGGTGGAGGGCGAGGAGTTCAACCCGAGCGTCGAACTGCTCGCGATGTGGCTGGCGGACCGGCTGGGGGTGCCCGTACGGCGCACCCTATCCCCCGGTCCCGGGCTGACCGCCGTACGGATGGAGACGGACTGCGGTCCGATCGTGCTCGACCGGGCCGACGGCGCCCTGGCGAACCTCTCCATCCAGGGGCAGCCCGACCGCGCGGTCGCGCTGAAGCGGCGGGAGACCGCGGAGCTGATCGCCGAGGAGCTGCGGCGTCTGGACCCGGACGACACCTATGCCTCCGCCCTGCGGTTCGGGGTGGACCGGCTCGGTGACGGCGGGCCCGGCGGCTCGGCGGACGTGGCGGAGATCGAGGCCGCGGCCGTCGCCACCGCGGAGCGGGAAGCCGCGGAGCGGGAAGCCCCGGAGTCGGCGGGCGCCCCGGCGGCGGCCGCTCCGGCCGCCCCCGCGGGCAAGTCCCCGGGCCGGAAGCCGGCGGCGAAGAAGGCGGCCGCCAAGTGACCGGTGCTCCGCAGCTCGTCGTCCACCGCGACAAGGAGCTGATGGCCCAGGCCGCCGCGGCCCGGCTGATCACCCGGATCGTGGACGCCCAGGCCGCCCGCGGCACCGCGTCCGTGGTCCTCACGGGCGGTCGCAACGGCAACGGTCTGCTGGCGGCGCTGGGGTCCTCCCCGGCGCGGGACGCGGTGGACTGGCAGCGGCTCGACATCTGGTGGGGCGATGAAAGGTTCCTCCCCGAGGGGGACCCGGAACGCAATGTCTCCCAGGCCGGGGCGGCGCTGCTGGACCAGGTGCCCGTCGACCCGGCCCGGGTCCACCCCATGGCCGCGTCGGACGGTCCGTACGGGAACGACGTGGAGGCGGCAGCGGCGGCGTACGCGGCCGAACTCGCCGCCGCGGCGGGCCCGGAGGACCACGGCCCGGTGCCGACCTTCGACGTCCTGATGCTGGGCGTCGGCCCGGACACCCATGTGGCGTCGCTCTTCCCCGAGCACCCCGCCGTACGGGAGACCGAGCGCACGGTCGTCGGGGTGCACGGCTCCCCGAAGCCGCCGCCGACCCGGATCTCGCTGACCCTTCCCGCGATCCGGGCGGCCCGTGAGGTCTGGCTGCTGGCGGCGGGCGAGGACAAGGCGAACGCCGTGGCGATCGCCCTGTCGGGCGCGGGCGAGTTGCAGGCCCCGGCCGCGGGCGCCCGCGGCCGGTCCCGCACCCTGTGGCTGCTGGACGCGGCGGCCGCCGCCCAGCTGCCGCGCGAGCTGTATCCGCCGGCCTCCGCGTAGGAGGCTCCGGTACGGACGAGGGCCCGGACACCATGACGGTGTCCGGGCCCTCGGTCGTTCCTTGTGGATCGGGCCGGCTCAGCGTGCCGTCCGGGCCGGCGCCTGGGCCGCCTCCAGCCGCACGACCGCCGCCCGGATCGCGCCGGTGAACGCCCGGAACGTGGCGTTGACGGTAGTGGCGCGGCCGTTGGGGTGGTAGCCCGCGATCCCCAGGGCCACCTCCGACGTCCCGGGCCCGCCCCCGTCGGCTGGTGTCGGTCATACGTCGACGATCACCGACGGCACCCCGGCTACGCCCTCACCGGACTATCGCCGGTTCAGCACTGGACGTCGCGGCTCCGTTCGGGCCCGGCACGGGCTCAAGAAACGGCGCCAGCAACCCGGGCACCGCTTCGGCGGCGAACAGCAGGCCCTCGCCCTCGTCGGCGTCGTGGACGGAGTAGCCGCCCGAACCCGCGGCCGTGGTCGCGGTCAGGGTGATCAGCCCGGCCCGCCGCTGGAACAGGGACCGGGTGATGGTCCAGCCGATGACCCCGGTCCGCCGGAGGGCGACCGTCCGCCGGGCCACGGTGCCGGAGCGCGTCACCAGATAGCGCCCCGTTACGGCATGGCCGAGGCTGCGGTACGCGTCGAGCCCCAGCGCCACGGCGAGCGGCAGCGCCACCGCCGCGTACCCCGCCGCGATGTACAGCAGCACGGGCGTCAGCCAGAGGCCGAGCCCGGCCAGCACGGCGGCCGGGGCCGCGGCGGTCGTCAGCGACCAGCGGAGCCGCCGGGACCGGGCCGCCCTCGGATGCGCGGTCAGCTCCGCCCCGGTCGGGGTCCTGGGTTCCCGGACCACCAGCGCCGCCACCTCGTCCGCGACCGCCCGGGGCGCGACCGGCAGCAGTATGTGGAGGTCCTCGTGGTCGGCGCCGCCCTCCTGGGCGAGCCCGGTGGCGATGGCGTCCACCCGGGCCGCGCCGAAGCCGCGCACCCCGAGCGGCTCGACCAGTTCGATCCCGCGCAGCCGCTGCTCCTCGACGGATATCGACCGGGTGGTGAAGAGCCCGCGCCGGACCCGCAGCACCCCGCCCGGCTCCCGTTCGAGGCGGTAGTTCCACCACATCTCGACCCAGAGCCCGAGCGACCCGACCGCCCCGGCCACCAGGGTCGCGAGCAGCAGAGTGAGGACCATCAGGGTGATCGAGACACCGTCGAAGAGGTCCCCGATGCCGGTGATCACCTCGTTCTGGAGGCCGAACCAGTCACTGATCTGCATCAGGGCACCGGCCGCCGCACCGCCCAGGACCAGGGTGGGAAAGGCCGGGAGGGCGTAACGGATCCACCGGGGGTCGAGACGGGCCAGGACGCCGTCGCCCGCCGGGGCGGCCGGGTCCGCCGGCCGGTCGAGCAGCTCGGCCCGGAGCCGCTCGCCCTCGGTCCGGGGCACCGGGTTCAGCTCCAGGGACGACTCGTTGCCGCCGCCGCTCTCGCCGGTCCCGATCCTGACCTTCACCAGCCCCAGGACCCGCAGCAGCGGATGGGCGGTGATGTCGACGCTGCGGATCCGCTCACGGGCCAGGGACCGCCGCTTCACCAGCAGCAGCCCGGAGTGCAGATCGACCCGCTCGGGGCCGACCCGGTAGCGGGTGTGGCGCCAGGTGAGGTAGTCGGCGGCGACCGCCCCGACGACGAGCAGCACCCCGCCGCCGAGCAGCAGCGTGAGCCCGATCCCCCGGCGCGGGCCGTCGCCGAACCAGGCACCGGAGGAGAGACCCAGCAGCACGGGGAGGCAGACACCTCCGACGACACCGCTCATCACCGCCCCGGTGACCAGCAGCGACCGCAGATCCAGCCGCCGCCACTCCACCCCGGGCCCGGTCTCCGGCTCCGGGGCCGGCTCCGGGACCGGGGATTCCCCGCCGGGGCCCACCGCTTCGGAGGGGTCGGCGGTCATGTCGCGTCCCCGGGGGTCGCCCGGGTGATCAGGGTCAGCCGCTCCGCGAGCCCGGCCGCGATCTCGTGGCCGAGCCCCACGATCTTCACCGGCCCCTGGGACGAGGCGGTGGTGACGGTGAGGGTGGCGAGCCCGAAGGAGCGCTCCAGCGGGCCTCTGACCGTGTCCACGGTCTGGATCCGGGACATCGGGGCGATCCGCCACTCCTGCCAGAAGGCGCCGGTCCTGACGTACACCGCCTCGTCCGTCACCTCCCACCGGTGCACCCGGAACCACCAGGACGGGAACACCAGGGCCCCGGCCAGACACGGCACCCCCAGCACCGCCGCCGTCAGCAGCAGCCAGAACCGGGCCGGCTCGATCAGCAGTCCCAGCAGTGCCGGGACCCCGCCGAGCACCAGCGCCGACACCAGCCACTGCGTCCGCCACCAGCCCACGGCACGTGCGTCGAGCCGCTCACGGGGCGGTCGCAGCCGGACCGCCGTTCCCCCCTGGTCCATGTGCTCAGCGCCCCCTCAGCTCCCGGTAGGCGGCGGCGAGGGCGGCGGTCGAGCTGTCGAGCGCCTCCCCGCCGGTGCCCTCGGTCAGCACCGGCTCGATCCGCTTCGCCAGGACCTTCCCCAGCTCGACCCCCCACTGGTCGAAGGAGTCGATGTCCCACACCGCACCCTGGACGAACACCTTGTGCTCGTAGAGCGCGATGAGCTGCCCGAGCACGGACGGGGTCAGCTCGTCCGCCAGGATCGTCGTCGTCGGGTGGTTCCCCTGGAACGTCTTGTGCGGCACCAGCTCCTCCGGCACGCCCTCGGCCCGGACCTCGTCGGGCGTCTTGCCGAAGGCCAGCGCCTGGGTCTGGGCGAAGAAGTTGGCCATCAGCAGATCGTGCTGGGCGGCCGGCCCCGGCTCCAGTTCGCCGACGGGCCGGGCGAAGCCGATGAAGTCCGCCGGGACGACCTTGGTCCCCTGGTGGACGAGCTGGTAGTAGGCGTGCTGGCCGTTGGTGCCGGGCGTGCCCCACACCACGGGCCCGGTCTGCCAGTCGACCGGCTCGCCGTCCCGGGTCACGGACTTGCCGTTGGACTCCATGTCGAGCTGCTGGAGATAGGCGGTGAACCGGCTCAGATAGTGCGAGTACGGCAGGACGGCGTGCGACTGGGCGTCGAAGAAGGCGCCGTACCAGATCCCGAGCAGGCCCAGCAGCAGCGGCGCGTTGGCCTCCGGCGGGGCCGTACGGAAGTGCTCGTCGACGAGGTGGAAGCCGTCCAGCAGCTCCCGGAACCGCTCGGGCCCGACCGCGATCATCAGGGAGAGCCCGATGGCGGAGTCGAAGGAGTACCGCCCGCCGACCCAGTCCCAGAACTCGAACATGTTCTCCGGGTCGATACCGAAGTCGGTGACCTTCCCGGCGTTGGTGGAGAGCGCCACGAAGTGCCGTGCGACGGCTTCCTGACCGGCGTTCAGTCCGTCGAGGAGCCAGCGGCGGGCCGAGGTGGCGTTGGTGATGGTCTCGATGGTGGTGAAGGTCTTGGAGGCGACGATGAAGAGCGTCTCGGCGGGATCCAGGTCACGGACGGCCTCGTGGAGGTCGGCGCCGTCGACGTTGGAGACGAAACGGAACGTCAGATCGCGGGTGGCGTAGGCGCGCAGCGCCTCGTACGCCATCGCGGGGCCGAGGTCGGATCCGCCGATCCCGATATTGACCACATTCCTGATGGGGCGTCCGGTGTGGCCGGTCCACCCGCCGGAGCGGATCCGCTCCGAGAACGCGGCCATCTTGTCCAGCACCGCGTGGACGCCGGGCACGACATCGACGCCGTCGACCTCGATCACGGCGTCCCGGGGGGCCCGCAGGGCGGTGTGCAGAACGGCCCGGTCCTCGGTGGTGTTGATCCGCTCGCCGCTGAACATGGCGTCCCGCAGCCCGGCGACGTCCGTGGCCTTCGCCAGGTCCCGCAGCAGACCGAGGGTCTCGTCCGTGACCAGGTGCTTGGAGTAGTCGAGACGGAGGTCGCCGACGCGCAGGCCGTAGCGGCGGCCGCGCTCCGGGTCGGCGGCGAACAACTCCCTCAGATGGGTGTCGCCCAGCTGTTCGCGGTGCTTGCCGAGCGCGGACCACTCGGGCGTCTGGTTGAGCCGCGGACGGCCTTCTACGGTCACTCGGACATCAGCTCACTTCGTCTCGTGCCTGCCTGGTGCCCCACCGTCCCCAACCTAGTTGATCAGTCGGGGGCCGCGAGACGGCCACGTCGGTCGCCGGCACCGGATCCCGGTGCGATGACGCTCCGTGTTCGCCTGATACAGAACCGTAGGCGACGGCACTGACAATCGGGCATCGTCCACAACCCCGGGAGCCCGTGAAAAAATCCGGCCGGGCCACCTTTCGGTGGTCCGGCCGGATCGAAGTACTAGATCTCGCCCCGCAGTTTGGCCAGCGCCTCGGCGAGAATCGCCTCGCCGTCCGCGTCGCTCCGCCGCTCCCGTACATAGGCGAGATGAGTCTTGTACGGCTCCGTGCGCGGCGGGTCCGGGGGATTGTCCCGGTCCTGACCGGCCGGGAACCCACAGCGCGGGCAGTCCCAGACATCGGGGACCTGCGCGTCGCTGGCGAAGCTCGGCTGCGTCTCGTGCCCGTTCGAGCACCAGAAGGAGATGCGCAGGCGTGGCGCGGACTCGCCGCGCTCGGCCTCGCCCATCGGCCCCGCCCCGACCCGGCTCCCCCGGATCGCGTTGCCACTTGCCACGGTGTAACTCCCTGCGTGATGGTGCTGCACAGCGTCTCACAGCGGCTGCGCCGCGGTGCCCCAGTCTACGTAAGGCCCAACGCCCGTCCAGTCGTTGGAGTTACACCCACACGCCGACCTGATCCCGGCCGGCCGACGGGGGTGTCAGTTGTCCAGCTTCATCAGCAGGCCGAGGACGACGATGCAGGCGAACCAGAGCAGACCGACGACGACGGTGATCCGGTCCAGGTTGCGCTCGGCGACGGAGGAGCCGCCGACGGAGGACTGCATGCCGCCGCCGAACATGTCGGAGAGGCCGCCGCCCTTCCCCTTGTGCATCAGCACGAGCAGCATCAGCAGCAGGCTGAAGACGATCAGGGCGATCGAGAACCCCATAACCACGGCTGAACCCTACTTCCTGGCAATTCTCTGGATGGTCTGGTGACTGCGGGGACCCGCGCCTGACACGGCCCGGGTCCCCGCAAGGGTACGACGGATCGGCGCTACCGCATACTCACTGGTCGCGGAAGCGGACGATCTTGACGAACTCGTCCACGTCGAGGGCGGCACCGCCGACGAGGGCGCCGTCGACATCGGGCTTGGCCATGATCGCGGCGACGTTCCCGGACTTCACGGAGCCGCCGTACTGGATCCGGACCTTGTCGGCCAGGTCGCGCGAGTACAGCTCGGCGAGCCGGTCGCGGATCGCCTTGCAGACCTCCTGCGCGTCCTCGGGCGTGGCCACCTCGCCGGTGCCGATGGCCCACACGGGCTCATAGGCGATGACGATCGTCTCGGCGTCCTCGGCGGGGACGTCCTTCAGTCCGCCGTCGACCTGGGCGAGGGTGTGCGGCACCTGCTCGCCGGCCTTGCGGACGTCGAGACCCTCGCCGACGCAGAGGATCGGGGTGATGCCGTTGCGGAAGGCGGCCTTCACCTTGGCGTTGCACAGCTCGTCCGACTCGTTGTGGTACTGGCGGCGCTCGGAGTGGCCGACGGCCACGTAGGAACACTTCAGCTTGGCCAGCATCGGGCCGGAGATCTCGCCGGTGTAGGCGCCGGAGTCCTGGGCCGAGATGTCCTGGGCGCCGTAGACGATCTTGAGCTTGTCGCCGTCGACGAGGGTCTGGACGGAGCGCAGATCGGTGAAGGGCGGCAGGACCGCGACCTCCACGGCGTCGTAGTCCTTGTCGGCGAGGGCGAAGGCGAGCTTCTGGACGTGGGCGATGGCCTCGAGGTGGTTGAGGTTCATCTTCCAGTTGCCCGCCATCAGCGGGGTGCGGGTGGTCATGACAGTGATCAGTCCTCCAGTGCGGCGAGGCCGGGAAGCGTCTTGCCCTCGAGGTATTCGAGGCTGGCGCCGCCGCCGGTCGAAATGTGGCCGAACGCGTCGGCGTCGAAGCCCAGGGTCCGTACCGCGGCGGCGGAGTCCCCGCCGCCGACCACGGAGAAGGCCGGCGAGTCGACGAGTGCCCGGGCCACGGCCCGGGTGCCCTCGGCGTAGTCGGGGTGTTCGAAGACGCCCATCGGACCGTTCCAGAAAACGGTGGCCGCGTCGGCGAGCTTCGATGCGTACAGCTTGCAGGTCTCCGGACCGATGTCCAGACCCTCCTGGTCGGCCGGGATGGCGTCCGCGGCGACGGTGGTGGGGTTCGCCGGGGCCTTGGTCCTCAGGTCCGGGAACTCGGGGGCGACGAGCACGTCCACGGGGAGCACGAACTCCACGCCCTGCTCCTCGGCGCGCTTCAGATACTCCTGGACGACCGGGACCTGGTCCTCCTGGAGCAGGGAGATGCCGACCTCGTGGCCCTGGGCCTTGAGGAAGGTGTAGGCCATTCCGCCGCCGATCAGGATGCGGTCGGCCTTGCCCAGCAGATTGTCGATCACACCGAGCTTGTCGGAGACCTTGGCGCCGCCGAGGACCACGACGTACGGCCGGGCGACGTCCTCGGTGAGCCGCTTGAGGACGCCGACCTCGGTGGCGATCAGATCACCGACCGCGTGCGGCAGCCGGGCGGGCAGATCGTAGACCGAGGCGTGCTTGCGGTGCACGGCACCGAAGCCGTCGCCGACGTAGACGTCGGCGAGGGCGGCCAGCTCGTCCGCGAAGGCGCCGCGCTCGGCGTCGTCCTTGCTCGTCTCGCCGGGGTTGAAGCGGAGGTTCTCCACCACCGCGACCTGCCCGTCGGCGAGGCCGCCGACCACGGCGCGGGCCGATTCACCGACGGTGTCCGTGGCGAAGGCGACCGGCTTTCCGAGGATCTCGCCCAGCCGGGCGGCGGCGGGAGCCAGCGAGAACGCCGGGTCGGGAGCGCCCTTGGGGCGGCCGAGGTGGGAGGCGACGATCACCCGGGCACCGGCGTCGGCCAGCCGGGCGATCGTGGGAACGACGGCCCGGATCCGGCCGTCGTCGGTGATGGTGGTGCCGTCGAGCGGCACATTGAGATCGGCGCGGACGAAAACCCGCGCGCCGCTGACCCCGTCGGCCAACAACTGGTCGATCGTCTTCATGGACGGTCTCCTCGGAAGGGCTGGACGCGCGAGGGGGCCCGGGCGGCGCAACGCTGCGCCGCCCGAGCCCTCTCGCTCACATCGTGGTGCTCTGATCGCTGTTCTGTGCCGGGCTGTGCGGAGCCGAGCCGGTGGGCGATCGCAGAGCCGTCGGTGCCGGCTGAGTGCTCAGAGCTGGTTGCCGACGAAGACGGTCAGGTCGACGAGACGGTTGGAGTAACCCCACTCGTTGTCGTACCAGCCGAGGATCTTGACCGAGTTGCCCTCCTGGACCATCGTCAGAGACGAGTCGAAGGTGCAGGACGCCGGGTCGCTGACGATGTCCGAGGAGACGATCTGGTCCTCGGTGTACGTCAGGATGCCCTGCAGCTCGCCCTCGGCGGCCTTCTTGAACGCGGCGTTGACCTCGTCCTTGGTGACCTCGCGGGAGAGCTCGACGACCAGGTCGGTGGCGGAGCCGGTGGGGACCGGGACGCGCATCGCGATGCCGTCCAGCTTGCCCTTGAGCTGCGGGAGGACCAGGGCGGTGGCCTTGGCGGCACCCGTCGTGGTCGGAATGATGTTCTCCGCGGCGGCGCGGGCGCGGCGCAGGTCCTTGTGCGGGAAGTCCAGGATCCGCTGGTCGTTGGTGTAGGCGTGGACCGTGGTCATCAGACCGCGGACGATGCCGAAGTTCTCGTCGAGGACCTTGGCCATCGGCGCCACACAGTTGGTGGTGCAGGACGCGTTCGAGATGATGTGGTGCTGCGCGGGCTGGTACTTGTCCTGGTTGACACCCATGACGACGGTGATGTCCTCGTCACTGGCCGGAGCCGAGATGAGGACCTTCTTCGCGCCGCCCGCCAGGTGCTTCTCGGCGTCCGCCTTCTTGGTGAAGATGCCGGTCGACTCGATGACGATGTCGACGCCGAGCTCGCCCCAGGGGATGTCGGCGGGGTTGCGCTCGGAGAGCACCTTGATGGTGTGGCCACCGACGGTGATGGTGTCGGCGGTGTGCGACACCTCCGCCTTGAGGCGGCCCAGGATGGTGTCGTACTTCAGCAGATGCGCGGTGGTCGCGGTGTCACCCAGGTCGTTGACAGCCACGATCTCGATGTCTGCACCCTGCTCCAGCAGCGCGCGGAAGTAATTACGACCGATGCGGCCAAAGCCGTTGATGCCTACGCGGATCGTCACGAACCGATCTCCTCGTTGGTGTGCCGGCTCGACGCCGGCGAGCTGTATGGGATGTCCCCGACCGATTACGACCCTACCTCCACGGGCGCCCCGGAGTGACATCGGACGGCCGGTACACGGCGACGGCGGGCCGTACCCCCCGGTAAGGGGGACGGCCCGCCGCCACCTCGAACGGAATCCTCAGATCCGACTACTGTCCGTCAGGATGTTCGGCCCGGTCGGCTCCGTTCACCGCCGGAGCGCGCCCAGCGCCTTGCCCACCAGCCGTCCGCGCTCGGCGGCATCGGATACGTGTTCGAGGCCGAAGCCGATGAGCACGGTGTCACGGGTGGTGACGGCCGACGCCGACGGATAGAGGTCCCCGGCCCGGTCCCAGTTGCCGCGCGGCGCCGGACTGCCCGCGGGCGGGGCCGTGGCGGTCCACGGGCCCAGGGACGTCTCGAAACCGCCGTCCGCCTGCTCGCCGCCCGCGGTCACCAGCCGGGTGTCGTCGACGAAGACGCCGCGACCGCCGTCACTGGGATCGGTGATGTACGAGACATGGACCTCGATCCGCTTGCCCGCGTACGCGCTCAGATCGAACGCGGCCGCCTTCCAGCCGTCGGAGGCACCGGTGAACGCGTGCCACGCCCCGGTCGTCCCGGTGGCCGTGCAGGCGTCCGACCCGAGGGTCAGATAGTGCCGCAGATGCGGGTGCTGGTTGATGTAGAAGGCCCGGTCGCACTCGGCCGGCACGGTGGTCGTCGTACCGCCGTTGAGGTCCGGCAGTGTCGTCCAGTCCTCCTGGCCGACCGTACGGACCTCGACGACCGCGTTGTCGTACCCCGGCTCCGTGTTGAAGCTGAGGCGGGTGGTGAGCTTGGGCGCGTCGGCCGCGGTGGTGCCGGTGAGGTCGACGGCCCGGCTCAGCCGCTGCCAGGAGGCGTTGCGGTGGGTGGCCACCGCGTAGTAGCTGCCCTCGTACGGCGAGAACGGCATCCGTACGCCCGGATAGTCGCCCGCCGCCGCGCTGCGGAACTGCGGGAACTGGCCCGGCGGCAGCGTGTCGGAGGTGACGGTGTACGCGCCCGCCGCGTTCAGCGGGTTCCCGGGGGCGTCCCCGAGCTTCGCGGAGGCACCCGAAAGGGGTCCGGAGCCCGCGAAGGCGTTCACCCCGGCGAGGGACGCCCGGCCGGACGCGCCGAGGTAGTACTGGGCGAAGTCGTCGCTGATCGCCCGGCCCAGGTTGGCGTTGCCGCCCGCCCGCTCACCGGTGGTGACGAGCTTGCCGCCCTCGTTGAGATAGGCCCGGACCGCCTTGGTGGTGGCCCAGGACGGCGCGGCGGCCCCGCTGTACCAGACGGCCGTGTCGAAGTGGGAGAGGACGCCCAGCGGGTGCGGGGTGCCCTGGGTGGCGACGTCCCAGACGGCGGCGCGCTTCTTGTTCTTCGCCAGGGCGTCGGTGTAGAGACCGGCGTGCTGCGCCGGGGCGGTGCCGCCCTCCTCGGCGATCACCAGCGCGTCGGCGCGCGGCCGTTCGGCGACCGTGTAGGTGAAGGGCGTGCTGGAGACCCGCTGCCCCTCCTTGGTGCGGCCGGTGAACCAGACCTCGACCTTGTCGCCGACGTCCCCGTGCTCGACCTCGGCCCGGTACTCGTCGAAGCGGATGTTGTCCTCGCCGCCGAAGGTCTCGCCGCCCTTCCAGGCTTCGAGGTCCTCGTCGTGGACCCGGCCGCCGTTGACCCGGTAGTTGAGTTCCTTGTCCCGCAGGTTCCGGTTGGCGACGACCGAGACCTCCTGGTCACCGCCGCGGGCGTACGAGACGGTGAACGGGTCCGGGGTGAAGTCGGGGGCCTTCAGGCCGTGCGGCGACACCGGCCGGTCCGGCGTGAGGGAGCTCTCCGCGACCGCGAGCGCGAACGGGATGTTCTTCGCGAACTCCTGCTGGATCAGCTTCTCGTCGTCCGGGAAGGTGAAGACCGAGGCGCAGTCCGCGGCGTTCCACTGGTCGTTCGGGTCGACCCTGGACGCGGTGGCACAGGTCGACATCTCCGGGGTGAACATCATCATCCCGTTGACATTGGCCGCGTGCCCGTCCGCCTCGCCGTTGGTGATGTACAGCTCGGACGACACCTGGGGGCGGTAGCCGGGGATCCCGGGGTTCGCGGGGGTGCCGGCGATCGTCTCGTACGCGACGTCGTCGGGGGTCTTGGTGGCGACCTGCCAGCCGACGCCGTAGAGGATCAGCTCGGCCGCAGAATGGTAGTTGATCCCGTACTGGAAGCCGATCCGCTTCTGGAAGGCGTCGATCGTCTTCGTCTCGGGCTCGGAGCCGGGCCCGGCGCCGCGGTAGGTCTCGTCGTACGGGTCGGGGGACGAGCCCTCGTCGTCGTAGCCCCACTTGTAGGAGAAGTTGCGGTTGAGGTCGACGCCGTCGCCGGGGGCGATCCGTCCGTCGCCGTCGTTGTCCCGCAGGTTCTTGCGCCACTGGCGCTCGGCGGTCCCGGTGAAGGTGTAGTCGTAGCCGTCCGGGTTGGCCGACAGCACGAACCACAGTTCGGAGGTGTCGATCAGCCGGGTGATCCGGGGGTCCTTGCCGTAGTTGTCCAGATAGTGGTGGAGCAGCCGCCGGGTCATCTCCGGGGTGATCCACTCCCGCGCGTGCTGGTTGGAGAGGTACAGCGTGGCGGGCTTGGTGCCGTCGCGGACGGTCTTGGCGTTCCGACTGACCTTCAGGGCGAGGATGTCCTGGCCCTTGACGGACTTGCCGATGCTGACGGCCTTGGTGATCGCCGGATGCGCCTGGGCGGTGGCGACGATCTCGTTCTTCAGCCCGTTCTCACCGCTGTACGGGCGGTAGACCCCGTCCCCCGCCGCGGCCACGCGCTTCAGCGCGGCGGCCGACAGGGTGTGCTCCTTGACGCCGATGCCCTGCTCGCGCAGTTCACCGGCCTGCTGGTCGGTCAGATACAGCTCGACGGTCGCGGTGCCCCGGTCGGGCACCCGCTCACTCAGTTCATGGCCGTCGGCTCCCGCCGCGAGCAGCAACGGCACCTGTTCCTTGGTGACGGTCGCCCGCCACACGGAAAGGCCGTCCCCGTCCCCCGCCCCGTCCCCGGCCTGTGCCTGGGCGAAGGGTGCCGCCGCGAGTGTCGCGGCGAGCAGTGATGCCGCGGCGAGCAAGGATCTCGCTCTGCGTCTCATAAGCCCCCCTTACTGGTGTGCGTGCCAGAAAGCGAACGGGAGCCAGACTGTTCACCCTCAATGACCATGTCAAGAGACCGGCCGTGGTGAACTGCCGCGAGGCGCGCGGCGATCCGTCTCGGAACGGAGCGGCGGTTCGGCTCCGGTGCCGGACCGCCGCGCCGCACGGGGCCGCCCCCCGCCGGCCCGCGGGGCGGGGCGGCGGGGGCGTTTAAAC
>NZ_JBHYZV010000108.1:0-20479 GCF_042753905.1 Streptomyces sp. NPDC059248
GGGGGGGGCGGCGCTGGGGTTTTCTGGGGGGGGGGCGGGGGGTGCGTCCCCCGCCCCGCCCCGCCGCCCTTCGTGCCGGGTGAAGCCCGGGGTTACGCGCCCCCGGCCTGGGCCGCGTTCGCGGCGAAGGCCGACTCGGTGACGCAGGGGTGGTCGGCGTACTGGAGGGTTCCGCCGCCGCCGAGGCTGACCCGTTGGCCCTCCAGGGCGAAGCGCTTGCCATCGGCGTCGTACACGGCCGCCTTGCCGTTCTCCCAGCGCGTGGTCCAGCCGTGGGCCCAGGCGATCGGCGTCGGGGCGATGCGCTTCTTCCCTTGTCCGGGGGGCTCCGTCTGAACGGCGACACAGCGCTCCGGGGTGACCACGAGCGTCCCCACGAGGGCGGCGTAGAGGGCGCCGGGGTCGCCGGCCGGGCGGGTCACCATCAGGGGCGCGGGCCGCTGTTCCGCCGCGGCGGCCGCGCGGGGCGCCGCCCGCCGGTCCGGCTCCGCCGTGGTGCCGACGGCCGCCGAACCCGCGCAACCGCTCGCGGCGGCGAGCAGCAGAGCTCCCACGGCCGCCGTCCCGGCGAGCGGGAGGCGACCCCGCGACCGCCCGGCGGCACTGCTCGTGCCCGTGGCGGCGGCTGGGCCCGTGCCCGCGCCCGTCCCGGTGCCGACGCGTAACCGGCCGTACCGCGCGCGATCCGATTCCATGAGGTCTCCGTTCCCTTCCCGGCGCACTCCTCCCGGCGTCCGGCGCGGGGCCGGGCAGGGCCGGGAGGTCGTGGCGTGTGGCCCGTACGGTACCGGGGAATCCGGACAACGGGCCCGGTGATAGGGGGAGTTGGGATGAAACCCGGGTTTGGGGATGCGGGACCCGGGATGCGGGATCCGGGATCGGGGCGGGCCTTACGCCCCCCTGGTGACCCGCAGCTCCTTCACCCCGTTGAGCCAGGCCGAGCGGAGGCGGCGCGGCTCACCGGCGAGCCGGAGGTCCGGCAGGGCGTCGGCGATCGCGTTGAAGATCAGGTCGATCTCCATCACGGCGAGTGATTTGCCGAGGCAGAAGTGGGGCCCTCCGCCGCCGAACCCCAGATGGGGGTTGGGGTCGCGGGTGATGTCGAAGGCCCCGGGGTCGTCGAAGACCTCCGGGTCGTTGTTGGCGGACGAGTAGAACAGGCCGACCCGGTCGCCCTTCCGTATCCGCTGCCCGCCCAGCTCGGTGTCCTGGGTCGCGGTCCGCTGGAACGACACCACGGGCGTGGCCCAGCGGACGATCTCCTCGGCCGCGGTCGCCGGGCGGTCGCGCTTGTACCGCTCCCACTGCTCGGGATGGGTGAGGAAGGCGTGCATCCCGTGAGTGATGGCGTTGCGGGTGGTCTCGTTGCCCGCGACCGCCAGCAGGATGACGAAGAACCCGAACTCGTCGGTGGAGAGATTGCCCGCGTCCCCGGCCGCGACCAGCCGGGTGACGATGTCGTCGGCCGGGCACTCCTTGCGGGCGGCGGCGAGGTTCATCGCGTACGACAGGAACTCCATCGACGCCTCGACGCCCGCCTCCTCGGTGATCGCGAACTCCGGATCGTCGTACGAGGCCATCGTGTTCGACCAGTCGAAGATCTTCGCCCGCTCCTCCTGGGGGACGCCGATCAGCTCGGCGATGGCCTGGAGGGGCAGCTCGACGGCGATGTTCGAGACGAAGTCGAAGGTGCCGCCGTCCCGGGAGAGCGCCACGGCCTCGGCGACGATCGCCAGCGCCCGCTCCTGGAGCGCCGCGCGGAGCGACCCGACGGCGCGGGGTGTGAAGCCCCGCTGGACGATCTGCCGGACCCGGGTGTGCTCGGGCGGGTCCATATTGAGCATGATCAGCCGCTGGACGTCGATCTGGTCGCGCTGGATGGACTCGTTGAACCGGATGATCGCGGTATTGGTCCAGGACGAGAACAACTCGGGGTGTGTGGAGACGTACTTGACGTCCGCGTGGCTGGTCACCGCCCAGTAGCCGTCGTCGTCGAAGCCGGAGACGCCGTGGCGCTGCGCGCACCACGACACCGGCTCCACCCTTCTCATCAGGGCGAACTCGGGGTGCGGTACCCGGTCGCTCAGCAGGTCGGGGTCGGTGAGGTCGAACCCCTCGGGCAGATGGGGACACGGCACGGGCGGCATCGGCGACTCTCCGGTTCTCGACGGTCTCTGACGACCCATCAGAAGTCGGCCGGAAAGTTAGTAACGAGTTCTAGAAGTAGCAAGGGCCATGACGTGAACAATTGTTCAGCGGCGGTGCAGCAAGGGCGTGCAAGACCCTTGCGTACCCGGGGTAACTCTCATAAGACTGGCGAAAGAACTAGAACGCGTACTAGTTCTGGCGCGGAGTGCCGGGACGCCCGCGCAGCCCAAGGAGAGGACGAGCCATGGCCGCCGAACCCGTCATCGTCGAAGCCGTCCGCACCCCCGTCGGCAGGCGCGGGGGCGCCCTCGCCAATCTGCACCCCGCCTATCTGCTGGGCGAGACCTACCGCGAACTCCTCGGCAGGACCGGCCTCCAGCCCGACTGCGTCGAACAGATCGTCGGCGGTACGGTCACCCACGCGGGCGAGCAGTCGATGAACCCCGCGCGCAACGCGTGGCTCGCGGTCGGGCTGCCGTACGAGACCGCCGCGACGACCGTCGACTGCCAGTGCGGCTCGTCGCAGCAGGCGTCCCACATGGTGGCCAACATGATCTCGGCCGGGGTGATCGACGTCGGGATCAGCTGCGGTGTGGAGGCCATGTCCCGGGTGCCGCTGGGCAGCGGCTCCAAACACGGGCCGGGCAAACCCTTCCCCGACGAGTGGAACGTGGACCTCCCCAACCAGTTCGAGGCGGCGGAGCGGATCGCCCGCCACCGGGGGCTGACCCGGGAACGGGTGGACTCCCTCGGCCTGCTCTCCCAGGAACGGGCGGCGACCGCCTGGGCCGAGGAGCGGTTCAAGCGCGAGACGTACGCGGTCCAGGTACCGACCACGGAGGACGAGCAGGCCGCGGGCCAGGGGATGTGGCGGCTCGTCGACCGCGACGAGGGGCTGCGCGACACCAGCATGGAGGCGCTCGCCCGGCTGAAGCCGGTCCTGCCGACCGCCCTCCACACCGCGGGCACGGCCTCCCAGATCTCCGACGGCGCGGCGGCGATCCTCTGGGCGTCCAAGCGGATGGCCCGCGCGCTGAAGCTGAGGCCCCGGGCGCGGATCCTGGCCCAGGCGCTGGTCGGCGCCGACCCCAAGTTCCATCTCGACGGGCCGGTCGACGCGACCCGGGCCGTCCTCGGCAAATCGGGCCTCACCCTGAAGGACATCGACCTGGTCGAGGTCAACGAGGCGTTCGCGTCGGTGGTCCTGAGCTGGGCCCAGGTCTTCGGCCAGGACCTGGAGAAGGTCAACGTCAACGGCGGCGCGATCGCCCTGGGCCACCCCGTGGGAGCCACCGGCGCCCGGCTGATCACCACGGCCCTCCATGAACTGGAACGCCAGGACAAGGAGATCGCCCTGGTCACGATGTGCGCGGGCGGGGCACTGGCGACGGCCACCATCCTCCAGCGGATGTAGGGGGCCGGGGCGGTAGGGTGCGGCCCCATGCCATCGGACACCCCCGCCCACCTTCGACCACAAGGTGGCCCCGGCCTATCGGTGGCCGGTCGACGAGCTCGCCCGGCTCGCCGGGGACGCCGGGTTCGCCGAGATCGGCCGGATGCTCCGCGAGCCGTACGAGAACGAGCGGTTCCGGCACGGCCGGCTGCTGATGCGGCTCACGGGGTAGCGGCCCCGGCCCCGGCGCGGCCCCGAGGCGGCTCCGGGGTGCGACGCGAAGGACCCCGTACGACGCGAAGGACCCCGTACGGCAGATCCGCCGTACGGGGTCCTTCGAAATCAAGGGATGGAGATCAGTACCAGCCCTGGGTCTGCCACTTGGTCCACGCGGCGCACGGGCTGCCGTAGCGCTCCTCCATGTAGTTCAGACCCCACTCGATCTGGGTCTCCGGGTTCGTCTTCCAGTCCGAACCTGCCGTGGCCATCTTCGTCGCCGGAAGCGCCTGCACCAGGCCGTAGGCGCCGCTGGACGGGTTCGACGCCTGGACGTCCCAGCCGCTCTCCTTTGTTACGATCTGGCTGAAGCACTGGAACTGCGCGTCGTTACCGATCACCTTCTGGGCGATCGCCTTGGCGGACGCGGCCTCCGCGGCGGCCGGGGCGGCGGTGGGAGCGGCGGACGCGGTGCCGGGGGCCAGGCCCATGACCATCGCAGCGGAGGACGCGACGACGGCCGCGCCGATGAACGCGGTACGGGGCCGGTGACGGAGGACGGCGGCGACGGAGCGGGGCACAGGGGATCCTGACGTCGGGGACGGGGGAGCGTCGGCGGGCGGGGCGGGGAACGCCTCGGCGTCCGGCGACCGGAACAGTTGAGCAGCCGCCCCGGGCCGTCCGCAAAGAGCCCCGCTACGAGGCGGCGTCGCACCCGGGGCGCCACACCCCGTGATCCCCGCCGGTCGGCACCCCCGGCGACCGCCCGTACCGCTACGAAGCCGGCTCGTAGGCCCTCGGCGGGCTGTGGGGCGGCTCACCCGGCGGCCCCTCCCCGGGGGCCTCGAATGTGACCCGCGCCTCGAACGCGGCCCGCCGGGTCGCCCGCCGCAGCAGCTTCAGCACCGCCGGGCCCGCCGTCAGCGTCAGGACCACCGTCAGCACCGCCCGGCCCAGGTCCCAGCCCAGGGACGTCGCCGCCACATAGGCGAAGAAGCGGACCAGGTTGTCCCCGAGCGGATCACCCGGCTGGAACGAGATCCCCGTCGCCATGCCCGGGATGATCGTCCAGCCCTGGAGGTTCATCACCGTGCCGTACGCGAACGCGGCGAAGGCCCCGTACGCGGCCAGCATCCAAGCCTCCGCCCGCCCCCGCAGCCGCTCGGCGCCCGGCAGCAGCCCGGCACCCATCGTGAACCAGCCCATCGCCAGCATCTGGAACGGCATCCACGGCCCCACCCCGCCCGTGAGCAGCGCCGACGCGAACATCGTCACCGAGCCCAGGACGAAGCCGAAGCCCGGCCCCAGGATCCGGCCCGCCAGCACCATCAGGAAGAACATCGGCTCCAGGCCGGCCGTCCCGGCGCCCAGGGGCCGCATCGCCGCCCCCACGGCGGCCAGTACCCCCAGCATGGCGACCGCCTTCGCCCCCATCCCGGTGTCCGCGATCGTCGCCACCACCACGGCCACCAGCAGCGGCAGCAGCAGCGCGAACAGCCACGGCGCGTCCGCCGCGTGCGCCACCACCCCGGAGCCCTCGTCCGCGAGCAGCGGCCAGCCGAAGAACGCCACCCCGATCGCGCTGATCAGCACTAGGGCCGCGATGGAACGGGGCCCGAGACGCACGGGCCGCGCGGCCCGCTCCAGGTGCGTGGGCCGCGCGGATGATGTGCCGGTCACAGCGCCGCCTCCACCTGGCCGACGGTCAGCCATCGCCGGGGTGCCAGCACCTTCGCCACCTGCGGCGCGAACGCCGGGGAGCCCACGACGACCTCCGCCATCGGCCCGTCGGCGACGATCTCGCCGTCCGCCAGGATCACCACCCGCCGCGCCAGCTCGGCCGCCAGCTCCACATCGTGCGTCGCCAGGACGATCGCGTGCCCCCGCGCCGCCAGGTCTTTCAACACCGTCACCAGCCGCGCCTTCGCCGCGTAGTCCAGACCCCGGGTCGGCTCGTCGAGCAGCAGCAGCGGGGGCCGGGAGGTCAGCACGACCGCCAGCGCCAGGGCCAGCCGCTGCCCCTCCGACAGATCCCGCGGATGCGTCCCGTCGGCGACCCCCGGCAGCAGCTCCGCCACCAGGTCGCGGCAGCTCCCGGGGGCCGCGCCCGCGTCGGCGTCCGCCGCCGCGCACTCGGCGGCGACGGTGTCCGCGTACAGCAGGTCCCTCGGCTCCTGCGGGACGAGGCCGACCCGCCGGATCAGCTCCTGCGGCCGGGTTCTGTGCGGTACGAGCCCGCCCACGGACACCGCGCCCGACACCGGTTCCACCAGGCCGACCAAGGCCGACAGGAGGGTGGACTTCCCGGCACCGTTCCGCCCCATCAGGGCGATGGTCTCCCCGGCGCGTACCGTCAGATCGACGGTCCGCAGCGCCGTGACCCGGCCATGTCTGACCCCGACCCGGGACAGTTCCGCGACGGGATCGCCATCGCCCGAGCCCGAGCCGGGGGCCTCGGAGACCTTGGCCGGTTCACCCAGCCGCTCCCGCAGCCCGGCCGCCCGGCGGCGGGCGTCGCGTACCGACAGCGGCAGCGGATCCCAGCCGGCCAGTCGCCCGAGCGCCACCACCGGCGGAACGACGGGGGAGACGGCCATGATCTCCCCGGGCGCGCCGATCACCGGCGTCCGCCCGGGACCCGGCAGCAGCACGACCTGGTCGGCGTAGTGCACCACCCGCTCCAGTCGGTGCTCGGCCAGCAGGACCGTCGTCCCCAGATCGTGGACCAGGCGCTGGAGCACGGCCAGCACCTCCTCGGCGGCGGCCGGGTCGAGCGCCGACGTCGGTTCGTCGAGTACCAGCACCTTCGGGTGCGCCGTCAGGACCGACCCGATCGCCACCCGCTGCCGCTGCCCGCCCGACAGGGTCGCGATCGGCCGTTCCCGCAGCTCGGTCAGGCCCAGCAGATCGAGGGTCTCCTCCACCCGGCGGCGCATCACGTCCGGGGGCGTGCCCAGCGATTCCATCCCGTACGCCAGCTCGTCCTCGACGATGTCCGTGACGAAGTGCGCCGACGGGTCCTGGCCCACGGTCCCCACCACATCGGCCAGCTCCCGGGGCCGGTGCGTCCGGGTGTCCCGGCCGTCGACCGTGACCCGGCCGCGCAGCGTGCCGCCGGTGAAATGCGGGACCAGCCCGGACACCGTGCCCAGCAGAGTCGACTTGCCGACCCCGGACGGGCCGACGAGCAGCACCAGCTCCCCCTCGGGGACGGTCAGCTCGACACCGTCGACCGCGGGCGCTTCCGTACCCTCGTACGTCACCGACACATTCTCGAACCGGATCACGACGACTCCTCGGGGATGGGGGCGACGAACGCGGGCAGCAGCCCGATCAGGACGGAGACGGCGGGCCACAGCGGCAGGGTCGGCGCGGTCAGCGGTACGACTCCGGGCTCCAGCGCCGTCGGCGCGTACGACACCGCCCACACCATCAGCCCGGCCACCGCCGCGCCCGAACCGGCGATCAGCCAGGAACGCGCGCCGAACCGGTCGGGCCGGTAGCGGGTCCTGACCGTACGCCGCCCGCCGAGCCGCAGCCCCCCGACGGCCGCCGCGAGCCCCGCGACCAGCAGCGGCAGCCCGTAACCCGCGCCCTCGGCCGCCAGCAGCGCGTACGTCCCCGCGCACACACCGAGCAGCCCGCCCAGCGTCAGCGCCGTCGTGGTGTGCCGGACCGCGGGCGGGACCTCGGCGGTCCTGCCGTAGCCGCGTGCGTCCATCGAAGCGGCGACCGCGACCGACCGCTCCAGCGCGCCCTCCAGGACCGGCAGCCCGATCCGCGCCATCGCCCGGGGCCCGCCGGTGGAGCGGCCGCGCAGCCTGCGGGCCGTCCGCAGCCGGGCCACGTCCGCGACCAGGTTCGGCGCGAAGGTCATCGCGACGACCACGGCGACCCCGGCCTCGTACAGCGCGCCCGGCAGCGACTTCAGCAGCCTGGCCGGATTGGCGAGCGCGTTCGCCGCGCCCACGCAGATCAGCAGCGCGGCCAGCTTGGCGCCCTGGTAGACGGCGAGCACGACCTGCTCGGCGTAGACCCGGCCGCCGATCCGGATGCCCTTCGCCCAGTCGGGCAGCGGTACCTCGGGAAGGGTGACGAGCAGCCGGGTCCCGGGGATCGGCGCGCCGAGGAAGACGGAGAACAGCACCCGGATCACCAGGACCAGCAGCCCCAGCTTGACGAAGGCGATGTAGGCCCGCGCCCAGGGCGCGTCGGTGCGGCGGGCGGCGACGACATAGCCCGCGACGCCCACGATCAGCCCGAGCAGCAAGGGGTTCGTCGTCCGCGACGCGGCGGCGGCGAGGCCGAGGGCCCACAGCCACCAGGCACCGGGATGCACGGCGTTCGCCCGGTCGGCGACGGGGGCACGCAGCCGCCGGAGCAAGGGGCGGGCGGGAGCGGGGCGTGGCTTCATCGGGCCCGGCGGCGGGACCGCCAGTAGGTGGCGGCGCCGAGGACGGCGAGGACCGCGAGCCCGGCGACGACGCCCATCGAAGGACCGCCGTCGCCGTCACTTCCTCCGTCGGCCGTCTGCGCGGGTGTGCCTCCGGAAGCGGCGACCTGCTCGCCGCAGCCCTTCGCGGGGTATCCGGAGATCGCGCAGAGCATCGCGTTCCCGTCGTACCGCAGCGGCTTGGCGACCCGGGCGAGCGCCTCGGCGGCGGTCGCGTCCCCGGGCACCCGCGCGCAGACCGTACGCGGCGCCGGCGGGCGCTCCCCGGCGGGCGCGTCGGCCGCCGTACCGGGGTCGACGACGAGCGCGACGCGCTTGCTGCCGGGCTTCGGCGCGGTGTCGGCGCAGATCGCGTCGAAGTCGGGCGCCGTACGGGGCTTCGAGGAGTCGGAGCTGTCGGCGCTGACGGCGAAGCGGAACCCGTGGACCGCGCCGTCCGCGGGCCTGGCGGTCGCCGGGCCCTCGGTGGCGTACGTCCAGGCCGTGCCGTCGGCCTGCCAGTACGACCAGTACCGGTACCCGGCCGCCTGCGCGGGCGCCGCGGCGCCCAGGACTCCGGCCCCGGCCGCGACGACGGCGAGCACGAGCCCCACCAGCGTCGCGCGGGCGGTCGCGGGGCGGGTCACGCGCGCGGCTTGCGGCGGCCGCTGAACAGGAAGCCCGCACCGGCGCTCGCCGCGAAGAACGCGCCGATGATCCACCACATGTTCGGGCCGTCGTCCTTCTTCTCGTCCTTCTTCTTCTCGTCACCGGAAGCGGAGGCGGACGCCGCCTTCTCCGGCGCCGGGCCGGTCGCGGTCAGCGCCGCCACCAGGTCCGTACCGCCGAAGTCCTTCGGGTCACCGCCCGCCGCGCGCGCGGCGAAGATCAGCTGGGCGTACGCGGCCGGTCCCGACTGCTTCGCCCAGCCGGCGGCGTTGCCCTCCAGCCAGGCCAGCGACTTCCCCGCCTGCTCGGTACGGCCCTGTACGGCCAGGGCGACCACGGCGTCCGCCGTGTTCCCGAAGTCGGGCTTGGGCGCGGAGTCCTCGGCGCCCGGCATCGGGGCCGTCAGCAGATGACCGGTCTTCGCGAGCGCGGCCGTCAGATAGGCGGCGCCGTTGCCCGCCGCGCCCTCCAGGTCCTTCGCGGCCTTGTCGCAGGCCGCGCCCTTCGCGGCGGACCCCGAGGCGGCGGCGGGCTTCGGCGCGAGGCCGTCGCCCCGCGCGGCGACCACGGCGGCGGCGGTCGAGTCGGCGACCGCGCCCGGCATCGCCGGCTGGTAGACGAAGGCGCCGCCGTCCTTGCCGCCGCACGGGCGGGCGAACGTCAGCAGCGCGTCGTACGGCGACTTGCCGCCCTTCGCGGAGGTCACGGCCTCCGGCTTCTCACCGGCGGCGGCCAGCGCGCCGATCACCACGGCCGTGGAGTTGGCGTCGCTCGCGCCGCCCGGGTTGTAGCTCCAGCCGCCGTCGGCGTTCTGCACCGACTTCAGCCAGCCGACCGCCTTGGTCACGCTCGGCTCGGCGCCGCCGGTCGCCGTCAGCGCCTGCACGGCGGCGGCGGTCGCGTTCGAGTCGCGGGGCAGCTTCGCGGCGCACGCGCCGGAGACATCGGCGCGGTACGAGGGGAACGCGCCGTCCGCGCACTGCTGCGCGGTCAGCCAGTCGACGGCCTTGCCCGCGGGCTTCAGCCCGGCGGTGTCCTGCGCGAGAAGCGCCAGGGACTGCCGCCACACTCCGTCGTACGCGGGGTCGGTGGTACCGAAGAGACCGGAGGGCAGAGGGGTGGCCGGCGGCGGGGTGGTCGCGGCGCTCGCGACAGGTGCGGCGGCCGCCCCCAGTACGGCGGAGACGGCGAGCACGGCGGCGGCGCGGCGTACGGCGGTACGGCGTGCGGTGGCGGTGGTCATGACGGGCTGTGCCTCTTCCCGCGCCCTCTGCGGGACGCTGCCGGGATCCGGGCACGGGCGCGTACGGGAGACGACGCGCCAGGGCTCCGGCCCCGTATACCTCGACGGTGCCGATCACCGGCGGCTGCCGGTGGCGTGGCCGGTCACGGCCGCGTACAGGGCATTCCGACTCCACCTCGGGCCGGTGGCGGGAACCGTACGGCGACGGTCGCGCGACCACGGGACACCCCGACGGCTCACGGCTGCGGGTCAGTGCCGGATTCGCACCGGCTTCCCCCTGTACGGGCGTGATACGACCCACCTACTCTACCGACGCTCCGGAGCGGCGACGGCGGTGGCCCGCTATCGGCCCGGGATATCGAGGTGTGGGTCAGGAGCGGCTCACGGGGCCGTGCCCGAACTCGACCGCTGCTCGTCGTGCCAGGGGTCGACGGCGGCGATGCGGTCCAGCGCCGCCTGCTGCTCGTCGTCCGTCATGGCGCCGTACCCGTCTTCGAGACGCCCGACCGGCTCGCTCAGCCGGTCCATGGCGTCGCGATGGGCGGCGCGGCTCCAAGGAGACAGGTCGCTGTAGGCACTGGTCAGTGGGTTGTCCGGGTCATCACGGTAAGAATCGGCGAGGACGGGGACGGCTGGCTCTGCCCGATGTCCACGTACCCCCACGATCTGTAGAGCGCGTGGACCTTTCCTTCTCCGGCGGCCGGGTTGACCATGAGCGTGACGTACGGCTCATCGCGGGCGGCGAGGAGGGTGTCGTGGATGCGGCGGGCCGTACCGGTCTTGCGCCAGGTGGGCCGGACGCCGATCTCCTTCAGGGCCAGGGCCGGGCGCTCGGTGTACTTCTCGGCCGGCTCCGGGGTGGTGCGCTGCCAGTAGCGGTCGCCGCGTTCGATGGTGTTGCCGTAGGCGTAGCCGACCGGCTCGTCGTCGGCGTACGCGAGGACCGCGACGAAGCCGGGATCGGTGCCGTGGCGGTCCAGGCGTTCGCCGAAGGTCGTGACCGCGTAGTTCGGCAGGTGGAGGAGCGGGGCGCGTACGTCGGAGTAACGTGTCGACGAGATCGCCGCAGGCGGCGAACGTCTGCAGTTTGCTGGGAGCGACGTGGTCATGTAACCGCCCTCCAGGTGGCGGTGTGCTCGGTCCAGGTCTGGACGGTGGTGCTGCCGGGTGCAGTGGTGTTCAGCGCAGCCCCGAACCTCTGAAGCATGTGCGACACGCGAGCATGTCGGGATGCGATATCGGTGGGGATCTTCATTGCCGTGGCGATAGCTGGTCCGACATCGCCCTGTCCGAGTTGAGCGACGGCAAGCCGGACGGTGTTGATGGCCCGGTCGCGCCGCATCTGAGGGCGGAGCAGGGTCAGGCTCCGGTGAGCGTGTGTTTCGGCCTGCTCGAAGTTTCCAAGGCGGACGTGTGCTGCGAGAGCGAGCGTCTCCAACTCTGATCCGTCGCGGACTCCGGTCATCCACATCGGTCGGGCGAGACTAGTATCGGCGCGTTCGAATGCGTCCCAGGCGCAGCCGAGGGCGTGCCGCACGGCGCTGGTGTCGCCGATGACGCCGTAGGTCGCAGCCTGGCGGGCATGGCCCAGGCAGGCGAACAGAGGATCACGGCGTGTGAGGTTCAGGTTTCGGGCGACATCGTTCGCGGCGAGGGCGTCGGCAGGGCGGCCCATTTGACGGTACATGGTGCCCGCATGGCTCCAGATGCGGAACTTGATCGCCTGGTCCCCGGACATCTCGGCGAGGGCCTGGGCCTCTCGCATGTGTGACTTCGCGACGTCGTAGCGCCGGCCGTCGATGGCAGCCCACATCGCCGAGGAGCGGAACGCTGCTGCGGAGGCGTAGAGGCTGCTACGTACGCGCTGGGTGGCGCTTCCCGCGTTTTGGAGGTTCAGTGCCTCGTCGGCGAGGGCGGCGGCTCGCTGTTCGATACCGAGCTGTCCGCCGTGCCGGTGGTCGCTGGCGATGATCTCGGCGAAGCGCTTCTGGAGACGGTCGACGTCGCTCATGCCGATCCTGCGTGGCGACGCGGTGCCGGGGGACGCCGCGACGACGGCGGCCGTCGCGAGCCCGCCGACGAGTGTGCGGCGCTTCATGTCAGGGTCCTCCCGCTGCGGTGGAACCAGGGCCGACGGGGTCCTGCCCCGTGGAACGAACCCTAAAGCGGTGGCGGGCAGACCGGCGATGTCCTCAAGCGCCTTGCGGGTGGCCGACTTCGGCCACTTCACACGGCCGGCCTTCCAGCCTCGGATCGATGATCCGTCGAGCCCTCCGGCCTTCCCGGTCAACTGCTCTAAAGACCTGTTCACAGCGTCGGCAAGGCTGTTGGAGCTATAGCCCTGCTCGGCCATCCACGCCTCAAGAGCCGTGTTGCGCGTGACTTCCATCCACGCAAGGTAGCGCTCGTGTCACTCATCCGTCAGGTAAAGGCTGGGGTAAATCGCCCTAGTTGTTCCTGCTGACCGGGGGCCCGATTGCCCTAACCAGCCGATTTGAGAACGGGGTTGTCTGGGTGTCGGTCGCCCGTCATCAGAGGCGGCTGTTGACGGCCCGGTCCGCACGCTCACATCTCGCAAGGGGCGGACCGGGCGCCGAGACAACCCGAAGGCTCCATCCCCATGACGAGTCTCAACACACCTGTTCATGCCGCCCGTGTCGGGTGCCCCGCCTACAGCCAGACCATCCCGTGCCGGCCGTCCACTGCTGAGACCGGCCGCAAGCTCGTTCAGCGTGTCCTCGGTGCGTGGTGCCTGGATGAACTCGCCGACGGTGCCGTGCTGATCGTCACGGAGCTGATCGCGAACGCGTCGAAGCACACCTCGTGTCAGGACATCCGTCTGACCGTGGGACGGCCGAGCGCGTCGCGAGTCCGGGTCGGGGTCGTGGACTGGGAACCGGGGCGTCTGCCTGCCGCCGGCCACGCTGACCACGGTGACGAGTCCGGCCGCGGCCTGTTTCTCATCGATGCGGTGTCGGATTGCTGGGGCTATGACCTGTACGGCTCGGACAGGTGCCCATGGGGCAAGGAGGTCTGGGCCGAGCTTGAGCTCACCTGCGACGGATGAACGAACCGGCGGCCGCATCAAAGCAGAGCACCACCAACGTTGCCCGACCTGCCTGCGGCCAGTTCGGCTGGTGCCGCCGCCTCCGTGCGGGGCACCAGCCGCCCGTTCCCGCACCCTACGGAGGTAGTCGGTGATTACCACGACCGTGGCGTTCCACGCCGGAACAACCGCGCTCGTGCGCGCCGTCACCCAGACGTCCCTGGCGGTATCTCCGTGCCCCGATCTCGACGCCGGACTGCCCGATGCCGCAGCAACTCAAGCGGCGTGGGGCTCGGTCGTCTCATGGCTGCCAGGTATGTACGAGCCTGAGATTGACGCATTCGGCGGCCCGTTGGCCATGGACACAGCCCACGAACTGTTCCACAGCGACTCCCGTCACTTGCTGACGTACCAGCCCGGCCTCAAGCACCTGGGGCGTCGGGAGAGCGCCGTACTACTGGTGAGCGCCATGCTGCGCGGCGCCGGGCTCGACTGGTTCGAACAGGGGGACGTCTGGTCACAGGTCGCCGCCCTTCGACCGGCCACCGATCCGCTGCCGACCGAACGCGCCGCCGAGCTTGCTCCCGCCGTACGGAAGCTGATGACGGCCGACGCCCGCAGCCTCTGCCACCAGGGCGGTCCGTTCCACAGGCACGACGAATGGGTCACCGCCTTCGAGCGGACCGGGGCGACGCTCGCCGATCTCGCCGACCACGGTGGTCTCACCCGTGGCCTGCGGGTCGTGCTCGCCCACCACGTGATCTTCCATGCCAACCGCGCCGGTCTCCTTCGGGACGATCAGAGCGCTCTGTTCAACATCGCACGAGAGGCAGTCATGGGAACCAGTGACAACACCGCAGCGCCCAGCGGAGCAGCGACGGACATCGATAGCGTCGACACAATCACTACCGACTCGGCGGAGGCCGAGCGCCTCCGGAACGCCCTGGTCGACCGGATCCGGGCGAACGGCCACGCCCGCACCGCAGCCGTCGAGAACGCCCTGCGGGCCGTCCCCCGCCATGTGTTCGTGCCCGACGCGTCGCTCGAAGACGCCTACGCCAACGCGCCGGTACACATCAAGTACGACACCGACGGCACCTCCATCTCCTGCGCCTCCCAGCCGGGCGTCGTCGCCCTCATGCTGGACCAGCTCGACGTCCGTCCCGGCGACCGCGTCCTCGAACTCGGCGCCGGAAGCGGCTACAACGCCGCACTTCTCGCGCACCTGGTCGGCGAGGCCTGCCACGTCACCACCCTCGATGTCGACGACGACCTCGTGGAGGGTGCCCGCGCCCACCTCACCGCAGCCGGGATCACCAACGTCGAGGCCGTGACCAGGGACGGAGCCCTCGGATACGCGGAAGGCGCACCGTACGACCGGATCATCGCCACCGTCGGCGCGCACGGTGTGCCGCACGCCTGGCTGGACCAGCTCGCCCCCGGCGGACGGCTCCTCGTCCCCCAGCGCCTCAAGGGCAGCGTCGCCCGCTCCATCGCGTACGAACAGCGCGACGGCCGGTGGGTATCCCTCGGCAGTGAGATGAACACCTTCATGCCGCTCCGGCGGGGCATCGCCGACGACGACCGCCGCGTCGTCCCGCTCAGCGCCGACGGCACCGTCCGGCTCCAGGCCCCCGCCGGCCAGGACATCGACGCCGATGCCCTCGCCCGTGTGCTGGAGCAGCCGCGCACCGAGGAGTGGACCGGTATGACGGTCCGCGCCATGGAGTCGCCGGAATGGATGGAGCTGTTCCTCACCTGTTCCCTGCCCTCCGGACTGATCCGGATGCTCTTCCCCCAGAGCGCCAAGGGCGGGCTGCTCGCGGAGGACCCGTACCCCTCGTCCACTGCGGCCGTCGAGAAGGGCGCCGTCACCTACCTGGCCCGGCGGCTGCTGGAGAAGAGGACCCCGGAGGGCGGCAAGCTCTGGGAGTTCGGTGTCATCGGCCACGGCCCCGGCAGCGACGAGCTGGCCGCCCGCGTCGCCGACGCCGTCCGCACCTGGGACCGGGAGTACCGCGGCCGGGAGGCCACCTTCGAAATCCAGCCCCTCGACGCCCCGCCCGTCGAACAGCGTCCCGGTCTCTTCGCCCTCGACACCCCGCTGAACCGGATCGTCGTCGACTGGCGGTGACAACCGACAGATAGAGGACGGTGCCCGTCGGCCTACGGCGGGCGGGCACCGTCACCGACCATGCCCCGGGGGACTCATGGACCCGCACGGACCCATCGCCCAGCGCTTCCCGCTCGTCGCCCGATTCCGCCCCGCCTGCTTGCCCCTGCCCCAACGCGTCCGCGCGCTCGACGATCTGGCCGACACCGTGGTACGGAAGGCCGACCAGGGCCTGGCATCGGCCGTCTACAACCAGGCCGCGCTCATCGCCTCCGACCTCGGCCTTCCCGACCTGGCGCGCGAGCTGTGCCACCAGCACGCCGCCGCGTACCTCCATGCCTGTCCGCTGCCCGGGACGAGCGCGATCCGAGGACTCGAACCCGTTGTCAACCTCGCCCGCCTCCAGATCCGCGCCGGCCGCGCCGACGAGGGACGACAGCGACTGCTCGACCTGTACGGAGCCGTCGAAGCAGGCGCACCTGCCCGCTTCGACGGCGTCGGGATACCTGCGGATCTCACGGCGACCGAAGCCGACCGCCAAGAGGTCCGCGCGTGGCTCTGGCGCGTACTCCTCGCCGACGGCACCCGCACCCTCACCACCACCGGCAGCTGGGCCGAGGCTCTGACGCACATCGAGTCCCACCGGGGCGTCGGCAAGCGGATGCTCGACGGTCGCCAGGTCGCCGTACTGTCCGCCCTCGTCTCCGGCGACACAGCATCGGCAACGGCGCTCCTCCACGACACGACGCCCGGCGACCCCTGGGAACAACTCGTCACGGCGTGCCTGACCGCCCTGTGCCGCCGCGATGCCCAGCAGCCGGTCGACGGCCACCTGGCAGAACTGATCGCGGCCTACCTTCAACGGTCGCCGGAACCTGGGATGACCGTCTTCGACATCCGGCTGGGCCTCACCGTTCTCGACGCGGTCGGTCCCGCCGAAAAACCCGCCGCGCAGCGCATAGTGCAAGACCTCCACCGCAGGACGGTCGAAGCCGAGGACGGTTACGCGGCCCGCGAGGTCCTGGCCCACCCACTCTTCCTCGCCCTGGCCACAGATCGGGAAGCGCAGGACTGCCGCGCCCTGGTCAGGGCCTGTGCGCTGGGAGCCGGGGCCCTCCCGGACCATCTGCACGGCGAACTGGCGGCGGCCTTACGCGCCGGCGACAAGGTGATCCGGGACAGCCTCGTGCTCCGGTGATCGGCGTCGGCGGCCGGAGTCACCCGGACCCACCGGCTCATCGGCACCAGACGTACCGTTTGCGTCCCAGTGCGACGATCCTCCTTGCGCGGTGTCCGGTGCGGTGTGGCCGCCCGCTCAGACCGCCGAATACCGCGTCGGAGTGCCCGGGAGGACCTCCGCGTGGCCCCGTTTCACCAGGCGGCGCAGGTGGGCCTCCGCCTCTGAGACGGCGATTGTGCGGGAGGTGTGGGGGATCGCGTCCCAGGGGCGGTTCCACTCCATGCGCTCGGCCGCCTGCCAGGGGGTGAGGGGTTCCGCGAGCAGGGTGCGGAGGTCGTGGAGGCGGGCCTCGTGGTGGGCGAGGAGTTGCCGGACGCGGGCGTCGGCGTCGGTGAAGGCGTGCTGGTGGGCGGGGAGGACCTCGGCGGGGGAGAGGCGGCCGACGCGTTCGAGGGAGGCCGCGTAGTCGCCCAGGGGGTCCTCCGACTCGCCGGGGTCGCCGGGGGGCGCGTCGGGGTCCTCGTACAGGCCTATGTGCGGGGTGATGCCGGGCAGCAGATGGTCTCCGGAGAACAGCCTGCCCCGGCCCGGGAGCCCGGCGGGGTGGTCCTCCTCCAGGTGGAGGCAGACGTGTCCGGGGGTGTGTCCCGGGGTCCAGATCGCCCGCAGGCGCCGGCCCGCAAGCGGCAGCAGTTCGCCGGGGACGATGTCCCGGTCCGGCAGGGCGGGGGCGAGGCCGGGGAAGGTACGGCCGGAGGTGCTGGCGGCGAGCAGGGGCGCCGTATGGGAGTCGGGCGCCCCGCACCGGGCGAGATGGCCGGCCAGGTAGTCGTACCAGCGCGACGGCTCCGACGCGCGGGTGCGCCGGACGAGGGCCGCGTCCGCCGGGTGCATCGCGACCCACGCCCCGGACTCCTCGCGGACCCGGCCGGAGAGCCCGTGGTGGTCGGGGTGGTGATGGGTGATGACCACCCCGTGGACGTCGCGGATCCCGGTGCCCACGGCGTCGAGCCCGGCGACCAGGGCCGACCAGGAGGTGGGGTCGTCCCAGCCGGTGTCCACGAGGACCGGGCCGCGGTCCGTGGCGACGACATGGATCAGGGTGTGGCCGAGGGGGTTGTCGGGGATGGGCACCTCGACGGACCAGACGCCTCCGCCGTGGTCGATCACCTGCGGCATACACGCTCCTCGGCTCTGCTCGGCTCCGCCGTCCGCGTCGCTGCGGACACGAGAATTCGTTGACGTGGGCAACTTCTTATTTATCATACGAAGTTGTTGACATGGCGTCAGCCGGAACGGGGCGGGTTCAGCCGGTCGTCAGCCGGGCCACGTCCTCCGGCGTCCAGTCGTCCGCCCCCGGCGCCGCCGCCAGATAGCGGGCGATCGCCGTCGCCTCCCAGACCTCGGCCGCCAGCAGCCCGACGGCGAGATGGCGGAGGTATCCGGCGGACGGGGAGACCCCGGCGACGTCGTGGTACCGCCAGGGCGCGGTGAAGGTCAGGACCGGGATCCCTTCCGTCCAGCCGGGGTTGACCAGCGTCTCGTACCGCCCGGGTCCCAGCGTCGCGCGGCCGTGCGTGAGGGCGTCGGTCAGGTCGAGATCGGTCGCGGGTCCCGGCGTGCGGTACATCTCCTGCGCCGCGATGTCGGAGAACTGCCCGGCCGTGATCAGATGCGCCCGCGCCCAGGTGGTGCCCGGGGCCTCGGGGTCGTGGAACGCCCGCCCGCCGGACCAGACCGGCGACCGGGTCGCGAAGTACAGCAGCCCCGGCAGTTCGACGGCGACCGTACGCTCCGGCGGCCTCGGGTCCCGGCAGCCGGGGACGCCGCGCACCGCCCCGGCCGGGCGGCCGCCGCGGAGATACGTACCGAGCCGCTCGGGGCTCATATTGGAGCCGTACGAGGCGTACCAGACCCGGTCGGGACGGTCCTGCGCCGTATCGGGACGCGGCCCCGGCCGCAGGGGGCGCGGGGCGCCCGGGGTGCTGCCTTTCACGCGCACACCGTACGGGCTCCGGCGCGGCCCCCGCGGCCGGGACCGCCGTTCCGGGTCTGGATTACTCCTCCTGGAACTGATATCAGTTCTGACGAAGTGTCAGATGCAGTGGAGGGTGCTCCGGCGCGAGGAGAGGCGGCGGCCATGACCGGGCTCACGGAGTTCACGGAACACGGAAAGCTGTTCATCGGCGGTGAGTTCACCGACCCCCTCGGGGCCGGCACCATCGAGGTCGTCTCGCCCCATACCGAGCGGGTGATCGGGCGCGTCCCGCACGCCTCGCCCGCCGATGTCGACCGGGCGGTGGCCGCCGCCCGGCGGGCGTTCGACGAGGGTCCCTGGCCTCGGATGGCCCTGGAGGAGCGGATCGAAGTCGTCGGCCGGATCAAGGACGCGATCGCGGTACGCCACGAGGAGCTGGCCCGGGTCATCAGCGCGCAGAACGGCTCCCCGTACGCCTGGAGCGTGCTCGCCCAGGCCCTGGGCGCGATGATGGTGTGGGACGCGGCGATCACCGTCGCGCGCGGCGTCGTCCACGAGGAGCCCCGGGCGGGCGCGCTCGGCCCGATCCTCGTCCGGCGCGAGCCCGTCGGGGTCGTCGCGGCGATCGTGCCGTGGAACGTGCCCCAGTTCACCGCCGCCGCCAAACTCGCCCCCGCGCTCCTCGCGGGCTGTACGGCGGTGCTCAAACCGTCGCCCGAGACCCCGCTCGACGCCTATCTCCTCGCCGAGATCGCCCGCGACGCCGGACTGCCCGAAGGGGTGCTGTCGATCCTGCCCGCCGGGCGGGAGACCGGGGAGTACCTGGTCGGCCACCCGGGCGTGGACAAGGTGTCGTTCACCGGCTCGGTCGCCGCGGGCAAACGGGTCATGGAGGTCGCGGCCCGCGGGCTGACCCGCGTCACCCTCGAACTCGGCGGCAAGTCCGCCGCCGTGATCCTGCCCGACGCCGACCCGGCCGAGGCCGTCGCCGGGATCGTCCCCACGGCCTGGATGAACAACGGACAGGCGTGTGTGGCCCAGACCCGGGTCCTGGCGCCGCGTTCCCGGTACGACGAGATAGCCGAGGCGCTGACCGCCGCCGCGGCCGCCCTGCCCGTCGGCGACCCGTTCGACCCCGCCACCCAGGTCGGCCCGCTGGTCGCCGAACGCCAGCGGCGCCGGTCCCTCGACTACATCGCGAGCGGTGTGGAACAGGGCGCCAGGGTCCTCACCGGCGGCGGCCGCCCCAAGGGGCTCGACCGGGGCTGGTATGTGGAGCCGACCCTCCTCGGCGACGTCGACAACTCCATGACGGTGGCCCGGGAGGAGATCTTCGGGCCTGTGGTCTGTCTGCTGCCGTACGGCGACGAGGACGAGGCCGCGCGGATCGCCGACGACTCCGACTACGGGCTCAGCGGCAGCGTCTGGACCGCCGACCCGGAGCGCGGCCTCGCCTTCGCGCGCCGGATCCGGACCGGGACGTACTGCGTCAACACCTTCAGCCTCGATATGTTCGGGCCCTTCGGCGGCTACAAGAACTCCGGTATCGGGCGGGAGTTCGGGCCCGAGGGGTACGGCGCGTATCTGGAACACAAGATGATCCATCTGCCCGCCGGCTACGAACCCCCGCCCGCGCCCCCGGCGGCCGGGGGCGAGTGATGGGCGACCGCTGGCATGTGGAGGTCGACCGGGGCGTCTGCATCGGCTCCGGCATGTGCGTGGGAACGGCTCCGGACGCCTTCACCCTGGACTCGGCCCGGCAGTCGCACCCCGTGGACGCGGCGACCGACGCGGGCGAGCCGCTGCTCACGGCGGCCGAGACCTGCCCGGTGGAGGCGATTGTGATCACCCTGCTGGGCAGCGGTGAACCGGTCTTCCCGCCCGAGGAATGACGGTGTGGCGGGGCGCGGAGCGCGGGGCCCGGGGCCCGGCGCGTGGCCCCGGCGCGCGGAGGCGTGGGGCCCCCGCCCCCCGGGGCCGCCCCCCGCCCCCCCGCCGCCGGGGGACCGGCGGCGGCCGGGGCCCCCCCCGCGCCCCGGGGCGGGGGCGAGTAAACAAAAA
>NZ_JBHYZV010000109.1:0-20332 GCF_042753905.1 Streptomyces sp. NPDC059248
CGGGGGGTCGGGGGGGGGGGCGCCGCCCCCGCCAACCCCCGGGGGGGGGGGGGGGGGGGGGGGGGGGTGGGGGGGGGGGGGGGGGGGGGCCCCCGCGGGGGGGGCGGGGGCCCACCACCGGGATCCTCGGGGAGCGGAGGACTACTTGACGACGCCCAGGGTGACGTAGTCGTAGCGACCGCTGTACGCCGCCGTGGAGTAGGCGTTGGTCAGTCGCGAGCTGCGCCAGGTGATGTTCTTCTCGTAGACGAGCGGCATCTGGACGGCGAGGTCCGAGACGGCGTGGTTCATCTGCTTGTAGATCTCACCGGCCTTGTTGGGGTCGGTCTCCAGCAGCGCCTGGTCGAAGAACTTGTTGATCTTCGGGTCGTTCGTCATCGACATGTTGTAGTTCGCGTTGTCCGCGATGAAACGACCGTCGATGATCGGCTGGGAGAAGCCCTGGCCGGTCGGGAAGTCGGGACCCCAGCCGGTCATGATCAGACCCAGGTTGCGCTGCTTGACGACCGCGGGCGAGCCGGTGATGCTCGACGACTCGGCGCCGTCGATCGGGTCGACCTGGGTCTTGATGCCGACGGCGGCCAGCGACTGCTGGAGCGCCTCGGCGGCCTGGACCTCGCCCGGGTTGTTGCTGCGGGCGCTGATGTTGGTGGAGAAGCCGCCCGGCTTGCCGCACGCCTGGAGCGCCGCCTTCGCCTTGGCGGTGTCCGGCTTGCCCTTGCGGGCGAGCACGCCGTACGGGTCGTAGTCGTCGGCGCCCTTGACGTCCTTGGGCAGCATGTTCGGGGCGATGTCGCCACCGGCCTGCGGCCCGCCGCGGACCTGCTGGATCGAGGCGAAGTCGGTCGCGTAGATGACCGCCTTGCGGCACTCGACGTTGTTGAAGGGCGCCAGGTTGGAGACGATGTCGACATACCGGACGAAGCTCGTCTGGATGTTGTCGACGTTCTCCTTGTGCTCCTTGAGCGCCTTGGTACGGCCCGCCTGGCCCATACCGGTGGCGTTCAGGTCGAGGTCGTACTCGCCCTTGATAAGCAGCTCGTCGATCGCCTCGATGTTGGAGTTGATCGTGACCGTGATCTTGTCCGGCAGCGCCGGGCGGATCGGGTCCGAGGCCTTCTTCCACTTGTCGTTGCGGACCAGGCTGATGCTCTTCTTCGGCTCGTACTTCTCGAACTTGTACGGGCCCGATGAGAAGGGCTTGAGCTGGTACTGCGCGCCCTTGTCCTGCTCCTTCTTCACCGGCGAGCCGGCCGGCATGGCGAGCATCTGCTCGAAGTCGCCGTTGGGCTTCGGCAGGTTGAAGACGATCGTCTTGTCGTCCGGCGTCTGGATCGCCTTCAGGCCCAGCTTGTCCGGGCTGGTGTCCTTGTACGGACCCTTGTACGCGCCGGTCGGGTCGAGGACCTGGCGCAGGTACTGCGGGCCGCCCGGGAGGACGTCCGCGGCCCAGACGCGCTGGATGCCGTACTTGATGTCCTTGGACGTGATCGGGGAGCCGTCCTCCCAGGTGATCCCGTCCCGGAGCTTGTACGTGTAGGTCTTGCCGCCGTTGGTGATGGCGGCCTTCTCCTGGGCCAGGTCCGGCACCAGCTCGGCGCCCGCGGGGCCCGGCTTGGTGGAGTAGGTGACCAGCTGGCGGGAGTAGAACCGGGCGAAGTCCCAGGCCATGCCGTAGTACTGGCGCGTCGGGTCGGCGGAGTCCAGGTCCTGCTTGCCGATGAACTTCAGCGTGCCGCCCGCCTTGGTGGACGGGTTCGCGACGCCCGTGGCACCGGCGTTGAAGCCCGCGCCCTTGCCGGCCTTGTCGTCGTCGCCACCGCCACCGCACGCCGCGGTGGCCGTGAGGGCGGCCACGACGAGGGCCGCCACGGCGATTCGTCCTGGCCGTGACGAACGTTGGGGAGTCATGGTTACTGCAACCTCCGGAGTAGCGCGGTCCCTGCTCGACGCCGGGAAACCATCGGGGAGCCGCCTGACAGGTCTGGCAGGGGCACGTTCAGTTGTCTGCGGCCGCGGGGGGCCGCCGGGGGTGCTCACCGGGTGCCCTTGGGGTCGAGCGCGTCCCGCACGCCGTCGCCGAAGAGGTTGAAGGCCAGCACCGTGATGAAGATCGCCAGTCCGGGGATCACCATGAAGGTCGGATCGGACTCGTAGGTCTTGACCGCCGTGGAGAGCATCTGCCCCCAGGACGCGGTCGGCGGGCGGACGCCCGCCCCGAGGAAGCTGAGCGCGGCCTCGGTGAGGATGTTCGTGGGGATCATCAGCGTCGCGTAGACGGTGATCGGCGCCACCAGGTTCGGCAGCAGCTCCTTGAAGAGGACGTACCGGCGTCCGGCGCCCAGGCTGCGGGCGGCCTCGATGTACTCCTTCTCGCGCAGGGAGAGGGTCTGGCCGCGCACGATACGTCCGACGTACGGCCAGCCGAAGAAGCCGATCACGGAGACCAGGATCGCGATTCTGACGCTCGATCCGGTCAGTCCGAAGAGGTCGTTGGGCAGCACCGCGACGAGCGAGATGATGAAGAGCAGCTGCGGGAAGGAGAGCAGCATGTCCATCACCCGGCTGATCACCGCGTCGACCCAGCCGCCGAAGTAGCCGGCGACGATGCCGAAGATCGTCCCGAGGAAGACGGCCACCACCGCGGCGAGGAAGGCCACGAGGAGCGAGATCCGCGCACCGTAGACGACCCGGCTGAAGACGTCGCGGCCGGTGTTCGGCTCGACGCCCAGCAGATGCTCGGAGCTGATACCGCCGAAGGCGCCCTTGGGGGTGTTGAACAGCGGGTCCAGTTTGTCCTGGTGGAACTTGTTCGGCGGATGGCCGAAGAGATCGACGAGGACGGGGGCGAAGACCGCGACGAGTACGAGGAGGATGACAACGATGCCGCCTGACAGCGCCAGCTTGTCCCGCTTCAGCCGGGACCAGGCGATCTGTCGCAGCGACCGCCCTTCGACCGACTTCCTGACTACAGCAGCCGCGACATCGGCGGTCGCGGTCTTCTCCGCGTCCGCGCTCGTGTCGTGCATTGGTGCCGTCATCGTGGTGGGGACCCCTCTCGGCCGGAGGTGACCGGCCCGTACCCGCCGCTGTAGCGGCATCTTCCTCAACATCTGGTGCGCAGGAAGCAGTTGGTACGAGACGTACGTTTTGCTCCGGCGGCGCGCGGGAACGAGTGTCCCCTTGGAGCGGGAGTCTTCAACGGTCGCGCGATCACCCGCCAGACCTGCCGGGCAATGGTTGCCCAAACGTGATGCGTGTAGAGGGGTTCCGTTATGCGGACGCCCGCGTGGACTGAGCGGAACGCCATCTCCCCCGCACCTGACAGAAGTTGAGCCAGTATCCGATAATCGAACACTTAACGCCCTGTGATTCAAAGGCGCGAGAGATCAGCCACCCCCCTATTCGCCGGGACAAACCCCGGCCGGGGCGGAATCCATCGGATGGTTCGCCGGCTCGTCCGTGCGCGTGACGAATGAACGACATTCGGCCGCCGGGGGGTGTCCGGCGCGGGGTCTCACCCTTCGGAAGGCGCATCCGGCGTCAGCGGCGCGCCGGCCGGGCGCGTGACGCCGGGCTGTGACGCGTGGGTACGCCGCCGGGCGCGGCGGTGCGTCAGCGGCCGGGGGTCCGGGGGTAGCCGTAGCCGCCCTCGGGGGCGCCGCCGGGCGCGGCGTGGGCGTCCCGGTCGTAGAACGGCCGGGCGTTGGCCCGCAGCCACATCCCCACCGGGTCGTAGTCGTCCGAGAGCGCGACCGTCGACACCGGCAGCCCTTCGGGGACGGCCGCGATGGATTGCTGCATCATCGCCCGTACCGCGTCCACGGAGGGGCGGCTGGTGTCGTACAGATCGAGGCCGATGGCGAGGTAGGGGGCGCCGAGGGCGGGCTGGACCCAGGCGCGGCGCAGGGAGCGGACGGCCGGGGTGTGGTGGGCGTTGCGGGAGAGGAGCGCGTAGAACTGCGGGATCTCGACGGCCGGTTCGGAGAGCCTGAGCGGCCCGGCGGGCATCCGGTCGAGGCCGGTCGCGATCCGCCGCAGATCGGTCCAGGGGATGCCGACGCCGCCGCCGGGGGCGTGCGGGTTGAGCCAGATGCCCCAGCGGTCGGGGTAGAGGGCGCGGGCGATGTCGAGCCCGGTGGTGACCTCGTGGGCGCGGCTCCAGCCGGAGGCGGACAACTCCTGGGGGGAGGTGACGGCGGGCGCGTAGCCGAAGCCGTCGATCTCCAGGTTGCCGTATTGGGCGTCGGGCGATCCGGGCCTGCCGTGCCACAGCAGCATCCAGATCCGGCCGGCCGCGGGGTCGGCGAGGGCCGTGAGCAGCGCCTCGTACGCGTCGTAGCGCCCCGGGGTCACCTGGCGGATCATGTGCTCGATCTGCCCGGTCGCGGCCGTGCCTGACGCGCTCACCACTGTTCCGCCCCTCCGGTCCCAGCCGTCAACCGCTCCTGGGCCCCGCGACCCAGACCGCCCCCAGCTTACGGCGCGCCCCTCCTTTTGGTGATGCCGTTGCCCCGGGGCGCCGCGCGCCGCCCCGACTCCCCGATGACTCGGCAGCCTCGCCCCGGATGGCGAGTGAGCCGAAGGGGCGCGTCGTGGTCTGGAAGGAGAGCGCGCAGGCCGCGAGGAACGAGCGGTCGAGCACGGTCGACTGAAGAACACGGCTGAAGCGCCCCGGAGGCGAACCGAGCCTTGAAAAAAGGGGGCGAACCGAGCCCTTAAGAAAAGAACTCCCTCACCTGGGTGGTCATCCATTCGGCGACCGGGTCTTGGGTCAGGTCGAGAAAGACCAGGTTGACCGGCCAGGCAACGGTGTGACGGCCGAGGGCGCGGGAGAGGGCGTCGAGGGCGGTGTCGGGGGTGGCTCCGGGTGCGAGCTGGACGCCGATGAGGAGGGTGGGGTCGTCGCCTTCCACGGAGGCGAGGGCCCGGCGCGCGGTGAGTACGGCGCCTGTGGCGCGGAATTCCTCGGCCGCGGTGGTGAGGAAGTCGACGGGGTCGTCCTGCCAGTCGGGTTCGTAGAGTCGGACCCGGCCGCCGCCGGCGGGGCCGTCGAGGGGGGTGTGGCCCGTCCGGCAGAGTTCGGCGACTGCGGGTGGCGGTAGTGGGACGCCGACGGAGCCGCCGGGGTTGACGGCGATGCCGACCTGCGGGGGGAGTCCGCGGGCGAATTCGCGGGCGGGGGCGATGGTGTAGGCGACGTGGTCGCCGACGCAGGCCCGGTACTGCTCCTGGGAGCTGAAGACGGGGACGTACGCGGCGCCGTCGAGTTCGATCATCGGCAGGTCGAGGTCGCGGCTTTCGGGGCCGCCGCCGTTGGGCAGGGGTACCCAGATCCGGCTGCGGCCGAGTACTTCGACCAGCCGGGCGCCGGCGCCGGGGTTGCCGAGGGAGGCGGCGAGGGTCTCCTCCAACTCGTTGACCGGCCAGGCCGGGTACGGCGCGGTGGGTTCGCCCGCTCCGGTGTCTCCGGCGGTCCGTTCGCCGGTGGTTCCGTCGTACGGCCTGTCGTACGGCCCGTCGTACTGCCGCCGCTCGTCCAGCCGCTCCGGCACGTTCATCCCTGTTCGCCCTCTCCCCCGGCCCGATGTCCGGGTCGGGTCCCCTCTTCGGTCCGGTCCGGTCCGGTCCGGTCCTCGGTCCGGTCCTCGGTCCGGGGACGACAATAGGGCCTGCCGCTCGCCGGCTACCGGGGGGTGAAGGAGATCCGGGCGAGGGCGCCGGCCGCCGGGCGGTCCAGCAGGATGACGGAGGCACAGCCGGTGGGGGCGCGGCCCTCCTCGGCGTCGGAGATCAGCCGTCCGGCGGCCCTGCGGTGCCGGGCGAAGGCGTATCCGGAGACGCCCCGGCCGCGTTCGCGCTGGCCTTGGCGGGCGACGGCGGGCGGGACGTCGAGGAGCACGAGGTGGAGGCCGGTGCCGCGGCGCCGGGCTTCGCGGGCGAGCCAGCGGCGGACCCAGGTCTGGGTGCCGCAGTCGTGGACGACGACGCTCTCGCCGCCGCGCAGGGCGCGGCGCAGTCCGGCGTAGTGGGCGAGCCGGACGAAGGGCCGGTAGAGGGCGTAGGGGAGGAGACGCGGCAGGCTGGTGTCCCAGCGGTCGCGGGTGTCCTGGGAGTCCACGGCGGAGGCCGCGGCGGTCCGTTTGATCAGGGTGGATTTCCCGCTTCCGGGCAGTCCGGAGACCACTACCAGGTCTCCGGCGGCGAAGGTGAGCCCGTGCGGGCCGCGGCCCTCGCGGGCTCGCAGATCGCGCAGCACCGGTGGTACGGCGGCCCGGAACCGCTCCCGCGCGGGCGCTTGTGGCTGGGCCGGCACCCCCGTGGTCGTGGCGTAGGCACTGGAGCGCTGCAACGTCATCACACCCTCCTCCCCCATGTCAGGTCACCCACACCTATGCCCATGGAGCGTCAATGGACCGTAAAGAAATGGTAATGAGATGCGAGCGTTTTTTCCGGCATTTCCCTTCTGTTTCCCGGCTGCGCCTCTCGTGCCCCGGCCGTGCGCCCGGCGCACGCCTCTCCCGGGTAGGACCGGCCCGGCCCGTCGCGCGGTTCCCGTACGGGACTGTGACCAGGTGTCCACGCAGGAGAACAACGCCGCCGGGGCTCCCGGACTTCCCGGTCTGCGTGCAATGATGTGCCCGCCAACTGCATACCGGCCGGTTAAATCCGCGCGGGAGAGACCCGGACTCGGCTCCGGGCGCCGAAGGAGCAAGTTCCTCCCTTGAATCTCTCAGGCCCCGTACCGCGCGCGACGAGGCAGATCTGAAAAGCGGGCCGGTCCTCCGGCTCCACCCAAGGTGCAAGTCACGACCGTCCGTACGGCCATCCGTACGACGTCTCGCGACGAACCTCTCAGGTTCCGATGACAGATGGGGAGGAACGTCCTCGTCGTCATGTCTTCCGCCCTGCCCTGGGAGTAACCGTCCATGAGCACCGTCCCCCGCCGTACCGCCCTCGACGCCCTGCACCGCTCCCTGGGTGCGACGATGACCGACTTCGCGGGCTGGGACATGCCGTTGCGGTACGCGAGTGAGCGGGAGGAGCACCAGGCCGTACGCACCCGGGCCGGGCTCTTCGACCTCTCCCACATGGGCGAGATCACCGTCTTCGGCCCGGAGGCCGCGGCCCTGCTGGACCAGGCCCTGGTCGGCAATATCTCCACCATCGGTCCCGGCCGGGCCCGCTACACCATGATCTGCCGCGAGGACGGCGGGATCCTCGACGACCTGATCGTCTACCGCACGGGGGCCACCGAGTATCTGGTGGTGGCCAACGCGGGCAACGCGCAGACCGTCCTCGACGCGGTGACCGAGCGGGCGGCGGGCTTCGACGCGGAGGTCCGCGACGACCGTGACGCCTTCGCCCTGATCGCGGTCCAGGGGCCCGAGTCCCCCGGGATCCTGGCCGCCGTCACCGACGCCGACCTCGACGGGCTGAAGTACTACGCGGGGCTGCCGGGCACCGTCGCCGGTGTCCCGGCGATGATCGCCCGTACCGGATACACCGGCGAGGACGGTTTCGAACTCTTCGTCGCGCCGGAGCACGCGGAGGGGCTGTGGCGGGCGCTGACCGAGGCGGGCGCTTCCGCTGGTCTGGTGCCCTGCGGCCTGTCCTGCCGCGACACGCTGCGCCTGGAGGCGGGCATGCCGCTGTACGGGAACGAGCTGACCACGGAGCTCACCCCCTTCGACGCCGGGCTCGGCCGGGTGGTGAAGTTCGAGAAGGAGGGCGACTTCGTGGGCCGCAAGGCGCTGGAGGCCGCCGCCGAGCGGGCCGCGAGCGCCCCGCCCCGTACCCTCGTCGGACTCGTCGCCGACGGCCGCCGGGTGCCGCGCGCCGGATATCCGGTGGTCGCGGGCGACGGCACGGTGATCGGCGAGGTCACATCGGGCGCCCCCTCCCCCACCCTCGGCAGGCCGATCGCCATGGCGTACGTCGACGCGGCCCACGCCGCGCCCGGCACGCCGGGTGTCGGGGTCGACATCCGGGGCAGTCGCGAGCCGTACGAGGTCGTGGCGCTGCCGTTCTACCGCCGGCGGAAGTAGAGCCGGGGCGTCCGCCCGTCCGGCCCGCTCCTCGGCCCCGCCCTCCGCTTCCGGCCGCCCCGCTCCTCGGCCCCACCCTCCCCTTCCATCCGGCCCCCCATCGGCCCCGCCCTCCGCTTCCCACCGTTTCGCCCGCCGGACGTGATCAGACGCACGTCGCGGCGCCCCCGGTCCGTCCATCCGCACCGTCCGCGTACAGGAGAATTCATCCCATGAGCAACCCCCAGCAGCTGCGCTACAGCAAGGAGCACGAGTGGCTGACGACCGCCGAGGACGGCGTGTCGACGGTCGGGATCACCGAGTTCGCCGCGAACGCGCTCGGTGACGTCGTGTTCGCCCAGCTCCCCGAGGTGGGGGCGACGGTGACCGCCGGTGAGTCCTGCGGCGAGCTGGAGTCCACCAAGTCCGTGAGTGATCTCTACTCCCCCGTCACCGGTGAGGTCACCGAGGCCAACCAGGACGTGGTGGACGACCCGTCGCTCGTGAACAGCGCACCCTTCGAGGGCGGCTGGCTGTTCAAGGTACGGGTGGCGGAGCAGCCGGACGATCTGCTCTCCGCCGACGAGTACGCCGAGTTCACCAAGAGCTGACGACAGGGATATATACCGATATGTCGCTTCTCAATTCCTCACTCCACGAGCTGGACCCCGATGTCGCCGCCGCCGTCGACGCCGAGCTCCACCGCCAGCAGTCCACCCTCGAAATGATCGCCTCCGAGAACTTCGCCCCGGTGGCGGTCATGGAGGCCCAGGGGTCGGTCCTCACCAACAAGTACGCCGAGGGCTACCCCGGCCGCCGCTACTACGGCGGCTGTGAGCACGTCGACGTGGTCGAGCAGATCGCCATCGACCGGGTCAAGGCGCTTTTCGGCGCCGAGCACGCCAATGTCCAGCCGCACTCGGGCGCCCAGGCCAACGCGGCGGCGATGTTCGCGCTGCTGAAGCCCGGCGACACGATCATGGGTCTGAACCTCGCCCACGGCGGGCACCTGACCCACGGCATGAAGATCAACTTCTCCGGCAAGCTCTACAACGTGGTCGCGTACCACGTGGACGACGCCACCGGCCAGGTGGACATGGCCGAGGTCGAGAAGCTGGCCGAGGAGTCCCGGCCGAAGCTGATCGTCGCGGGCTGGTCCGCCTATCCGCGGCAGCTGGACTTCGCCGCCTTCCGGCGGATCGCGGACCAGGTCGGCGCGTATCTGATGGTCGACATGGCCCACTTCGCCGGTCTTGTCGCGGCCGGACTGCACCCGAACCCGGTTCCGCACGCCCATGTCGTGACCACCACCACGCACAAGACCCTGGGCGGTCCGCGCGGCGGGGTGATCCTCTCCACGGCCGAGCTGGCGAAGAAGATCAACTCCGCGGTCTTCCCCGGCCAGCAGGGCGGCCCGCTGGAGCATGTGGTCGCGGCCAAGGCGGTCTCCTTCAAGGTCGCCGCGTCCGAGGAGTTCAAGGAGCGCCAGCAGCGCACCCTGGACGGCGCGAAGATCCTGGCCGAGCGTCTGGTCAGGGCCGATGTGACCGAGCACGGCGTCTCGGTGCTCTCCGGCGGTACCGACGTCCACCTGGTCCTGGTCGACCTCCGCCACTCCGAGCTGGACGGCCAGCAGGCCGAGGACCGCCTCCACGAGGTCGGCATCACGGTCAACCGGAACGCGATCCCGAACGACCCGCGCCCGCCGATGGTCACCTCGGGTCTGCGGATCGGTACGCCGGCCCTGGCCACCCGCGGCTTCGACGCCGACGACTTCCGTGAGGTCGCGGACGTCATCGCCGAGGCGCTGAAGCCGTCGTACGACGCGGTGGCGCTGCGCGCCCGGGTCACGGCCCTGGCCGAGAAGCACCCGCTGTACCCGGGCCTCACGCCCGCACAGCCGTAACCGTACATTCGTACGATACGTACGGTTGTGCCGTACGGTCGGACATCGGGGGCATCGCGCACACTGAGAAGGTGAGCCGGTGCCCCCGCCGTTCGCCCCCCATGCCTTCGGCGATGTCGGCAACGGGGGGACCCCCAGCGCGGACCCCGCCCCCTCCCCCGCCCCTCGTTCGTTTGTTCTCCGGCCCCACCCGCACCACCCCACGCGGCAGACAACGGCGTCTCCCCACCCTCAGGAGTTTCACGTGGCCATCTCGGTCTTCGACCTGTTCTCGATCGGCATCGGCCCGTCCAGCTCGCACACGGTCGGCCCCATGCGGGCCGCCCGGATGTTCGCCCACCGGCTGAAGAACGAGGGACTGCTCGCCTCCACCACCGCGATACGGGCCGAGCTGTACGGCTCGCTCGGCGCCACGGGGCACGGCCACGGCACCCCCAAGGCGGTACTGCTGGGCCTGGAGGGCGAGTCGCCCCGTACCGTCGATGTGGAATCCGCCGACGAGCGGGTGGAGCGGATCAAGGAGTCGGGGCGGATCGCCCTGCTGGGCGCCCACGAGATCGCCTTCGCCTTCGACGACGACCTCGTCCTGCACCGCCGCGAGACGCTGCCGTACCACGCCAACGGCATGACGATCCGGGCGTACGACGCCGACGGCGGCACGGTCCTGGAGAAGACGTACTACTCCGTCGGCGGCGGCTTCGTCGTAGACGACGACGCGGTCGGCGAGGACCGCATCAAGCTCGACGACACCGTGCTGAAGTACCCCTTCCGCACCGGTGACGAACTGCTCCGGCTGACCCGGGAGACCGGTCTGTCCATCTCGTCCCTGATGCTGGAGAACGAGAAGGCGTGGCGGACCGAGGAGGAGATCCGGACCGGACTGCTGGAGATCTGGCGGGTCATGCAGGCGTGTGTGGCCCGCGGACTCGCCCGTGAGGGCATCCTGCCCGGCGGTCTGAAGGTACGCCGCCGGGCCGCGAAGACCGCCCGCCAGCTGCGCGCCGAGGGGGACCCGCTGGCCCGCTCCATGGAGTGGATCACCCTCTACGCGATGGCCGTGAACGAGGAGAACGCGGCGGGCGGCCGGGTCGTGACCGCCCCCACCAACGGCGCGGCCGGCATCATCCCCGCCGTCCTCCACCACTACATGAACTTCGTCCCGGGCGCCGACGAGGACGGAATCGTACGGTTCCTCCTGGCGGCCGGCGCGATCGGCATGCTCTTCAAGGAGAACGCCTCCATCTCCGGCGCCGAGGTCGGCTGCCAGGGCGAGGTCGGCTCCGCCTGCTCGATGGCCGCCGGCGCCCTCGCCGAGGTCCTCGGCGGCACCCCGGAACAGGTGGAGAACGCGGCCGAGATCGGCATGGAACACAACCTGGGCCTGACCTGCGACCCGGTCGGCGGCCTGGTCCAGATCCCGTGCATCGAACGCAACGGCATGGCGGCGGTCAAGGCCGTCACCGCCGCGAAGATGGCGATGCGCGGCGACGGCAGCCACCTGGTCTCCCTCGACAAGGTCATCAAGACCATGAAGGAGACCGGCGCCGATATGTCGGTCAAGTACAAGGAGACGGCCCGGGGCGGGCTCGCGGTGAACATCATCGAGTGTTGAGCCCGTCACGGCCGGAGGGCCCCGGCCGGGGCGCGAAGAGGGACGTGTCGCCGGGGGCGCTGGGGCGCCCCCGTCACGAAGGTGCGGGAAGCCGTATGCGGCGTTTTCGGATCAGTCGAACAAAGGGGAGCCGAGCGGGCGCCGTGGGCCGTAGCCGGGGAGGATCAGGAAGGTCGCGCCGGCGGTCGTGGTGGTGAAGGGCAGCAGCGCGTCGGAGGCGTCCATACGGGCGAGCGTGGCCGTGAAGGTCCGCAGGTCGTTCTGGAAGCTGATGAAGAGCAGGCCGGGGACGGGATCGTCGATGCTGTAGGACCGGCGGAGCATATGGCCGACGCCGACGGTGGTGGGGTTCGCCCTGCGCACATGGGCGTCCACGGGGACGAGGTAGCGCCCGTCGGGTGTCTTGGCGCCGAGTCCGGGGGCCGAGGCGACGCTGCCGCCGGAGAGGGGTACGCCGCTGCTCCGGCGCCGTCCGAAGACCGCCTCCTGCTCGGCGACGGACAGGGCGGCGAACCGCGTCAGGTCGAACTCCATGCGCCGCAGTACGGCCAGGGTGCCGCCGGCGACCGCGGGGGGTCCGGCCAGCCACAGGTCGCGTTCCTGCTCGGCGGTGGTGTGCGGGCCCACGATGCCGTCGATGAAACCGAGCAGATTGCGCGGTGCGGTACGGCCCTCGGCCACGGGCACTTCCGGACCGCGGCGCCCGAACTGCCGCCAGCGCTCCCGGATGCGATCGCCCGCCTGGTCCAGGAGCGCGGCGGCGACCACCGGTAGGAGCAGGGCGTCGCCGGCGCAGATCTGTATCAGCAGATCACCTCCGCGCGCCCGCGCCGCGATCCGCTCGCGGGAGAACCGCGGGAGGTCGGCGGCGCCGGGCAGGGCGGCACCGGCCGTCCGTACCAGCCGTGGACCCACGCCGACGGTCACGGTCATATCGCCCGGGGACATGCCCAGCAGCCGTGGGTCGGATCCGGCGGTGAGAGTGCGGACGGCCTCGCCGAGTTCGGCCAGCAGCGGGCCGGGCGCCACCTCTGCTCCGAGGTCCGCCACCAGGGCCAGCAGATGGGGCTGCGCCGACCGGGGAAGCGTCACCCCGGCCTGATGTCGGCCCGTCACCGGGACCTGCGTCGGCGTGGCCGGCCCGGCGGGGGCGGGCGGGCCGGGCCCTGCGGGGTCCCCCGAGCACCCGGCGAGGAGACCGGCGGCCACCGTGACGCCGGTGACATCGAGGAAGGCGCGGCGCGACGGGGAACGATCGGCGCGGTGCATGATGCGTACAGTGCCATACCCGTACCGCTTCCGCCGCTCGATCTCCTTACCTCAAGCGGGAGTTCGACATCGCGACGGCGGGTTCGACGCCGTGCCAGACTGGGATCATGTCTCGATTAGCTCTGCGCGTGATGACGGCTGCCCTGGCGGCGCTGACGCTGGTGACCGGCTGTGGCGGCGACGGCGGTGACGGATCGGGCGAGGGCCGGCGGCCGGACGGCGCGCGGGTGACGATCCGGGTCCCCGGCGACGCCCCGACGATCTCGGCGGCGGTGTCCCTGGCCCGGCCCGGTGACCTGGTTCTGGTGGCTCCGGGTGTGTACCGCGAGTCGGTACGGATCGACACGGAGCGCATCACCCTGCGGGGCGAGTCCCGGGCCGGGGTGGTCGTCGACGGGGAGGTGCGGCGGCCGAACGGTGTGGTCGTCTCGGCGCCCGGGGTGGCCGTGCAGAATCTGACCGTACGGAACAACACGCACAACGGGGTGCTGGTCACCGGTTCGGCGGCGGCGGTCACCGCACTGCCGGGGAGCGGCGGCTACGACACCGGCGACGAACCCGTCACCCTTCTGAAGTCGTTCCTGGTGTCGCATGTGACCGCGACCCGCAACGGTCTCTACGGCATCTACGCGTTCTCCGCGCAGAACGGTGTCATCGAGCACTCCTACACCTCGGGCGGGGCGGATTCGGGGATCTACGTCGGCCAGTGCAGGCCGTGCCGGATCGCGGTACGGAACAACGTCTCCGAACTCAACGCGGTCGGCTACGAGGGCACCAACGCCGGCGGTGACATGTATGTGGTCGGCAACCGCCTGGTCGGCAACCGCGTCGGACTGACCACCAACTCCGACCACCAGGAGAAACTGCTCCCGCAGCGCGACGCCGTCATCGCGGGCAACCTGATCGCGGACAACCAGCAGCGGCAGACCCCCGAACAGGCCGACGGCGGCTGGGGCGTCGGCATCGGCGTCGACGGCGGCAGCGACAACCGGATCATCCGCAACCGGGTCACCGGAAACACCGCCGCCGGGCTCGTGATCACCGCGACCGCCGACCTGACGGCCGACCGCAACCGGATCACGGACAACACCTTCGCCGCCAACGGCATCGACATCGGCTGGACATTCCCCACCGCCACCCGGGGTCGGGGCAACTGCCTGGCGGGCAACAAGCTTCGGACGACCGTGCCCGCGGGGCTCGCGTCCACCGCGTCCTGCCCGGTCCCCGCCACATCACCCACGCCCTCCGGCATGTGGCGGAGCCCGGCGGCACCCGCGGGCATCCCCTTCACCGATGTGGCCGCGCCCGGCCCCCAGCCGGAGTTCCCGGGGGCCCGCACGGCCGGCGCCACCGTCGTACCGGAAGCTCCGGCACTGCCGGTCGTCGCGGACATCGCCCTGCCGTCGCCGTCGCTGCTCGCCGACCGCGCACGGGTGCGGACCTCATAAGCCGCGGTTACGACTCCGGGGTGGCTCCCGGCAGCGGGGGGACGGGGGCGTACGCCCCGGTGCCGAAGTCGATGACCACCGGCCGCGGCGCGGAGGCGATACCGATCTCGACCCGGTGCATGGTGCCGTCCGGGCCGATCCAGTAGCGCACCGTCCGCGACGTGCCGGCGCCGGTACCGCCACGGGCACCGGCGTCGGCACCCGCACCGGCACGGGGATCCGCCTGAGCACGCGGCCCGTTCATGATGTCCGTCCGATGGCCGCGCACCCGCTCCCGCCCGACCCAGACAGCGCCGTTCTGCGGCAGCAGCGCGGCGTTGTCCGGCCGGTCGCTGCCGAAGTCGAGCACGATGGCCAGCGCACTGTCCAAGGTCATGCCGGACGTTTGCAGCGGACGGCTGTGCCAGCCGGACGCGGGCGGCGACGCCGGTGCGACCGCCGGGGGCTCCGCCATGGGGCGTACGAGGACGGTGGTGGCCGTCCACCGGATCAGCCCGTCGCTGGACGCGTCGCGCCCGGTCCCGCGCACCACCCCGTAACCGGTGTGGGTGCGGTAGTCGACGGATCCGGTGACGACCAGCCCGCCGCCGACGTTCGGCACGGTGATCGTCACCGCCCGGCCGCCCGCCCGGTAGTTGAGGAATCGTGTGACCGAAAGCCGGTTCACCTCGTCCGCGGTCAACGCTCGCGGGGTGACGGTGTCATCGCCGTCGCCGAGCAGGACGACGGTGCCGGTCACAGCTGCCACGACGCAGACGACGGCGCCCGCTGCCCAACGTAATCGCGGCCATCGACGACGCCGGCCCGTCGCCTCACGACTCCATAGGCGTCCCTTGGTGCCGGTGCTCCGCGCCGTGACGTCCCGCGCTCTGCTGCTCCTGATGCTCCGCACGCGGCGCGATCGTAACAGCTCTCATCGGGGCGCCCCCCGAACTCCGCGTTTCGCACAACTTGACACCTCGTCAACTGTATCCTCTGCCCGGGAGTTGTCGGATCGACGTGAGCTCGGGACGAGGTAGAGGAGCGATATGCGATTACGTGTTCTCCTGCGGTTGGGCCTGTCCGGCCTGCTACTGGTAGGGGGCGGCGCGGGTGTGGTCCTGACCGGCGCGGGGCAGGCCGGAGCCGCGGCCCGCGACGGAACGCTGACCGTCGAGGTACTGCGGGACTTCTTCGGCACCGGCGTGATCAACGCGACGATGGATGTGCCTCAACGGGGAATGCGGGTCGCCGTCACCGACCCCGCGGGCAACCGTGTCACCGGTGTCACGGATGTCACCGGCAGGGTCGTCGTGCCGCCGTCGAGCGAGCTGACCGGCGGCCGGTACCGGGTCGACGTCACCATCCCGGAGACCTACCGTGACCATTTGCGGGCGGCGCCCGCCTCGACCGCGCCGAACCACTTCGACAGCTTCACCTCGTTCGTGGACGTCTCGGACGGCAAGGACGACTCGGTGACCACCGGGGTCTGGAACCCGGCCGACTACACACTGCCCGAATCCCGCTATTTCGTTCCGATCCAGAGCGGCGCGGGCGGGACCGACACCCGGGCCCTGGTGGCCTTCGGAACGGATGCCCGGGGCACCTGTCCCGCGCAGGAGACGTGCCCGGAGGTCCTCAACACCCAGGACCAGGTGGGTACGACCTACGGACTGGCCTACGACCGGTACCGCAAGCAGCTGTTCCAGTCGGCGTTCGCCCGGCGGTTCACCGAGTACGGGCCCAAGGGCGGTAACGCGATCTACATCACGCCGGCCGACGGCGGGCGTGCCCCGACGCTGTTCGCGACGGTCCCGGGCGCCACGCAGACACCGCACGACACCGGCAACCTCATCAAGGACGCCGGGTTCACCGACGCACCGGGCAAGGAGAGCATCGGCGGCCTGGCCCTGTCGGAGGACGGCTCGACCCTGTGGGCGGTGAACCTGCTCACCCGTAGCCTGATCGGCTTCGACGCGACCGGGGCAACGGCCTCGGCGCCCCTGAAGACCGTACCGATCCCCGATCCCGGCTGCACGTCGAGCGGGGACTGGCGTCCGTTCAGCGTGGCCGCCCACGACGGCAAGCTGTACGTCGGGGGCGTGTGCAGCGCGGAGAGCACAAAGAAACGTGCGGATCTGAAGGCCGTCGTCGCCACCTATGACGGCGAGGACTTCACCACCGTGCTCTCCCAGCGGCTGGACTTCGAGCGCGGGAGCGTGCTCACCGGCCGTCCCGAGGAGCAGGGCAAGTACTGGAACCCTTGGAACACCGATCTGGACGACTGGGACAGCTTCAGCGCCGGCGGTGCGATGATCAATCCGCAGCCGGCGCTGGCCAGTATGGCGTTCGCCCGCGACGGGTCGCTGATCCTCGGCTTCCGCGACCGGTTCATGGACGTCGTGAGCTGGGGCGGGCTGGACCCGAGGCCGGGCAGGGACACACCGCAGAACGGCATGTCCGGCGGTGACATCAACATGGCCTGCGCCAAACCCGGAGGCGGGTACGACTGGGAAGGCACCGGGATCTGCCCCGACCACGCCACGGACCCGAGACTCGACGGGGTCCAGCCCGGCAGCGTCGTCGAGTACTTCCCGGGTGACTACTTCCCGAACGGCGGCTCCGCCACCAACCCGGGGCCGCACCAGGAGTCCGCGCTGGGGTCGGTCGCCTATATCCCGCAGCAGGACTGGATCGTCAGCACCCAGATGGACCCGACAGGCCGGGTCATCACCAACGGAACCGGCTACTACAACGTCGCCACCGGCCTGGGCCCCGGCAACGACCCGGTGAACAACGCGTACGAGTTCATCGGGCCGAACCAGAACGGGTTCGGCAAGGCCGGCGGCCTCGGCGACATCGCGTACGCCGCGGCGAACGCGCCGATCCAGATCGGCAACGTGGTCTGGTACGACGGCGACCGCAACGGCATCCAGGACCCGGGGCACGTACTGCTGCCGGACGCGACGATCAACCTCCTGGACGCCGATGGCGAGAAGGTCGCCACGACCACGACCGACAACGCCGGCGAGTACTACTTCGGCGGGGTCGGCGCGGACTACGAGCTGACACCCGGCGCCAAATACACCGTGCAGTTCGACGTGTGCACGGCGGACACCAGCAAGGTGCCGGGCCAGCCGGCCGCCACCGACCTGCGGTTCACTCTGCCGCGCGCCGGTGACGACCGGGTACACGACTCCAACGTGACCCCGCCGACCAACGGCCGGCTCTGCAACGGGTACGCGCCCGTCACCGCGCCGGCCACACCAGGAGGGGTCGATCACACGATCGACGCCGGTGTGCACATCCCGGAGCCGGTGTCGCCGACACCGACGCCGACACCGACGTCGTCCGCATCCCCGTCCCCGACACCGACCGCTTCGCCGTCCCCGTCGCGGCCGCCGGGCCCGACGCCGGACACCCCGACACCGACCGGAAGGAATCCGAAGGGTTCCCTCGGCCAGACCGGTATGGCCGGCCTCGGAGGAGTTCTCGCCCTCACCGCCGTACTGCTCGGCGCGGGCGCGGCAGCGGTCATCGTCACCCGTCAGCGGCGCGCGCGACGCCACTGAGACCGGACCGGACACACCCGGAGACACCCGATGGGCCGATGGGCCGGTGCGACGCACCGGCCCATCGGGCTGACCGGCGTGATCACCGCCGACATCAGCCACGGTCCGTTCTCGACGCGCTCCCCCGGGGAACCCGGAGCGCCGGCCGAAGGAGACGCCGCGGGACGGGGCGAGGCGGGACGGGGCGAGGCGGGGCGAGGCGGGGCGAGGCGGGACGGGGCGAGGCGGGACGGGAGGGGGCGGGCTCGCGGTGAACGTCGTCGAGTGCTGACGGCGCGGCCCTGATCGGCGGGCGTCAGGTCGCGACCCCCACCACCTGTCCCACCGCCGCCGGGTCATCGGCCAGGGCGAGCATCGCCTGGGCCACGTCCGCGCGGCTCACCGTGTGGCCGCCGGGGACGGCCCCGCCGAATGCCGTCCGGTACGAGGGCGTCGACGGCCCGTCGGTCAGGCGGGGCGGGCGGACCACCGTCCAATCCGCGCCGGCGGCCCGGATCTCGTTCTCCATCGCGGACAGATCGGCGTAGACGTCCCGGAAGACCCGCCGCACCAGGGGCAGCAGTACCAGGCGGTACAGCGGGCCTTCGCCGGGCGGCGGCGGGCCGACCGGGGTGGCGCTCACCACGACGAGGCGGCGTACGCCCTCGGCGTCGAGGGCGCGCAGGATCGCCCGGGTCCCGGCGGAGGCGATGCCCGCCGTCTTGTTGGTGGGCGCGCCGAGCGCCGAGAGCACAGCGTCGCGGCCCGCGACCGCCGGGCGCAGCGCTTCCGGGTCGGTCACATCCGCGACGACGACCTCCAGCCGCTCGTGCGCGGGGACGGGCAGCCGGGCCGGGTCGCGTACGACCGCCGTGACCTGGTGTCCGGCGTCGAGCGCCTGCTGTACGAGCTGTCGGCCGGTCCCGCCGGTCGCCCCGAAGACCGTGTAGCGCATGTGTCGCCTCTCCTGGAGTGCCCAGAGGTGGGTAAGTATTCACTCACCTATTAGGGTGAGTGAATGCCCACCTCGAAGTCAACCCGCCCCACCCGTGAACGGATCGTCGACGCCGCTGAGCATCTGCTGCGCTCCACCGGACTGGCCCGCACCACGACCAAGGAGATCGCCCGTGAGGCCGGCTGCTCCGAGGCGGCGCTCTACAAGCACTACCGCAGCAAGGAGGAGATCTTCGTCCGCGTCTTCAGGGACCGTCTGCCCCGACTCAACCCCCTCCTCGACGAGCTGGGGCGGGACCCGGGCGGCCTCGGCGTGGAGCACAACCTCACCCGCGTCGCCGAGCACGCCGTGCGCTTCTACGAGCAGAGCGTCCCTCTCGCAGCCTCCCTCTACGCCGAACCCGCCCTCAAGCAACGCCATTTCGAGGGCGTACGGGAACTCGGCCAGGGCCCGCACATACCCCTGGTGACGCTCGCCCGCTATCTGCGCGCCGAGCGCGACCGCGGCGCGCTGCGTGCGGATGTCGATCCGGACTCCGCCGCGGCCCTCCTCCTCGGCGCCTGCGCCCAGCGGGCGTTCGTGTACGACGCCTCGGGGGGAATGCCGGCGCCGCAGTCCCCCGAGGAGTTCGCGGCGGGGCTGGTACGTACCCTCCTGGGCGGGCTGCTGCCGGAACCCGGCGTTTCCTAGGCCGTGTCGTCAAAGTAGCGCCGTCCGCCCGCAGGGCGGGGGCGTGTCCGGTGGGTTTCACCGGACACGCCCCCGGGCCGGGGTCAGCGTTTGAGCGTGAAGGTGAAGTCGCCGGAGAGCTTGCCGCCCAGCCGGACCGCCGCGACGATCTTCCCGTCCGTGATCAGCCGTTCGACCTCGGCGCGCGGGAGGCCGCAGCCTTCGGCGATCAGACGCACCGGCCGGACGGGTATGCGCGCCGCGAACCGGACCGAGACGTCGATCACCTCGCGGTCCCGGTAGTCCGCACCGCCGGTGTCGAGGCGCCAGGCGCCGTCCCAGTCGAGGGCGACGCGGTTACGGCGCAGCAGGGCCGGGTCCCGGAGCAGCTCGGCCGTCAGGCCGAGGTCGTTGTGATGCAGCCGGTCCAGCAGTTCGGGGCGTATGGAGCGGACGTTCGCCCGCTCCAGGACCGTGAGTTTCGCCGTCTCCCCGCACCCGGTGCAGAGCACCAGCATCCAGACGTCGAGGAGTTTGTGGTGGGCGTTGACCCGGAATTTGCCGTCGGCCCGGAAGCGCCGGGACGGGCAGGCGTGGCAACGACGGAGAACGACAGGCAGGCAGGTGGGCGTGACCACCCAGTTTTCGAGCACAGAAGAACACCGGTTCCGTGTGAGAAATCCGCAGCAAAAAGGAGCGCGGCGCGGATATACGCGACGCGCGACGATTCAGCGCTCAGGAGGTCTCACCCGATGTACAACGGAACGTCCTTACCCAGACGACTCGGCCGGGCAGCACGATAGGGCCGCGCGGCGGCGCGATGGCACTGAGTTTTGCGTGGTAGCGGGGCCCGGCGGGCCCGCCCGATGGGTGCGCGGAGGGTGGGGGCCCCCCACGGGGAGTGAGTTATAAACAA
>NZ_JBHYZV010000110.1:0-19914 GCF_042753905.1 Streptomyces sp. NPDC059248
CGGTCCGGCAGCAACGGCTCGATCCGCGCCCACTGCGCGTCAGTCAACGACACACATCAACCAACGATCAGATGATCCGAGAGAAACGCCCTAGGTCCCGAACGTCCCGACAGGCACCGTCTTTCGGACATTTTTTCGGGCCGCCGGGTACCCGCCCCGCCCGCCCCGGGGGGCGCCGTCCGCTCCCCGGCCCCGGATCGCGGGCCGCCCCGTCCCGCCCCTGGCCCGACCGGTCCCGCGCCCCGCCGGGACGGGTCCGAAAACCCCTGCCGGGGCCGGGCGGGGGCGCCCCGCTGCGTCACTGATCGGTCACCCTGCCGGGCGGTCAACGCGACGATCCGATAACGACTCATGAACGTGTCTTTAACTGACATCTACGCGCGTTACGATCGCCGCGAAACCAGCGCCGGAAGAGGCGCTTTCGGTCAGTCTCGAAGGGACCCCTCCTCTTGCGCCGGGTATCCAAGATCACCGCCGCGGGTATCACCGCCGCGGCCCTCGCCCTCACGGCCACCGCCTGCGGCGAGTCCTCCACCGACTCCACCTCGTCCAGCACCCCCGGCGCCTCCGCCGGCAAGCTGAAGGTCGGCGCCGCGTACGACGTCGGCGGCCGGGGCGACAACTCCTTCAACGACTCCGCCGCGCGCGGCCTCGACAAGGCCAAGGCCGAGCTGGGCGCCGAGATCAAGGAGCTCACCGCCAAGCACGGTGAGACGCTCGCCGACCGCGAGGCCCGTCTCGCGTCGCTGGCCGAGGGCGGCTACAACCCCGTCCTCGCCGTCGGCTTCGCCTACAAGGACGCCGTCGACAAGATCGCGCCCAAGTTCCCGAAGACCACGTTCGGCCTGGTCGACTCGGTATCCGAGGCGAAGAACGTCGACAACATAGTCTTCACCGAGGAGCAGGGCTCCTACCTCGCCGGTGTCGCCGCGGCCCTGAAGTCCAAGGACGGCAAGGTCGGCTTCATCGGTGGCGTGGACCTGCCGCTGATCAAGAAGTTCGCGGCCGGCTTCCAGCAGGGCGTCAAGGAGACCAACCCCAAGGCGACCGTCCAGATCCAGTACCTGTCCACCGGTACGGACCTGTCCGGCTTCGGCAGCCCCGACCGGGGCAAGCAGGCCGCCCAGGGCATGCTCGACAAGGGCATCGACGTGATCTACACGGCCGCGGGCGGCTCCGGCGCCGGCGCCATCGAGGCCGTCGCGGCCAAGAAGGGCGCCTGGGGCATCGGCGTCGACTCCGACCAGGCCAAGGACCCGGCCCTGTCGAAGTACGCCGCCTCCATCCTGACCTCGGTCGTCAAGAACGTCGACACCGGCGTCTTCGAGCTGGCCAAGTCCGTCAAGGACGGCAAGCCGCTGACCGGCACGCACTCCTACTCCCTCGCGGAGGACGGCGTCAGCCTGGTGCAGACCGGCGGTCACCTGAAGGACATCCAGGCGAAGCTGGACGAGGCCAAGAAGAAGATCATCGACGGCACCATCAAGGTCAAGACCACCACCTGACCCGAGCCGTTGTAAAGGGGGCCCGGGAGAGCGGCCGCACCGCTCCTCCGGGCCCTGCTCACGAGGCGTCCCCGACCCCCGCCCGCGCACCGCGAAGGGGCCGGAACACCTCGTTAACGACTTGGCGGCGCTACGCGCGTAGCATCCGCCCCGGACGACGAAGCACGGTAGTTTTCGCCACCACACCCCGCTCGTCCGCCCCCCGCCCCCAGCTCCGCCTCCTGCCCAGGGAGAGTGCGCCATCGACGCGTCCAGCAGTGCCCATGCCGTAGAGCTCCGCGGCATCACCAAGCGATTCCCCGGAGTCGTGGCCAACCACGACATCGACATCACCGTGCGCCGCGGTACCGTCCACGCCCTCATCGGCGAGAACGGTGCCGGAAAGTCCACCCTGATGAAGATCCTGTACGGCATGCAGAAGCCGGACGAGGGCACCATCACGGTCGACGGCGAGGAAGCCTCCTTCAACAGCCCCGGCGACGCCATCGCCCGCGGTATCGGCATGGTGCACCAGCACTTCATGCTCGCCGACTACCTCACGGTGCTGGAGAACGTGGTCCTCGGCTCCGAGAAGCTGTACGGCATCGGGGACCGCGCCCGCGCCAGGATCATGGAGATCTCGGAGTCGTACGGACTGGGGATCCGGCCCGACGCCTACGTCGAGGACCTCGGAGTCGCCGACCGCCAGCGGGTGGAGATCCTCAAGGTCCTCTACCGGGGCGCCCGTACCCTCATCTTCGACGAGCCGACCGCGGTCCTGGTGCCCCAGGAGGTCGACGCCCTCTTCGACAACCTGCGCGAGCTGAAGGCCGAGGGCCTGACCGTCATCTTCATCTCCCACAAGCTGGGCGAGGTGCTCTCCGTCGCCGACGACATCACCGTCATCCGGCGCGGTACCACCGTCGGCACCGCCGACCCGGCGAACACCACCGTCAAGCAGCTCGCGGAGCTGATGGTCGGCAGTGAGCTGCCCTCGCCCGAGACCCGTGAGTCGACCGTCACGGACGTCCCGATGCTCACCGTCGAGGGGCTGCGGCTGACCGCCACCGACCCCGACGGTGTCGTCCGCGCCGTCCTCGGCGGCGTCGGCTTCACCATCCACAAGGGCGAGGTGCTCGGCATCGCCGGTGTGGAGGGCAACGGCCAGTCCGAACTGGTCGAGGCGATCATGGGGATGCGGGACCCGGACTCCGGCTCCGTCCACCTCGACGGCGCCGACATCACCCACACCCCGACCCGCAAGCGGCGCGAGGACGGCCTCGCGGTCATCCCCGAGGACCGGCACCGGCACGGACTGCTGCTCGAAGCCCCGCTGTGGGAGAACCGGATCCTCGGCCACGTCACCGAGAAGCCGAACAGCAAGGGCGCGTTCCTCGACATCAAGGCCGCCCGCGCCGACACCGAGCGGATCGTCCGCGAGTACGACGTCCGCACCCCCGGGATCGACGTCACCGCGGCCTCCCTCTCCGGCGGCAACCAGCAGAAGCTGATCGTCGGCCGGGAGATGAGCCACCGGCCGAAGCTGCTGATCGCCGCCCACCCCACCCGCGGTGTGGACGTCGGCGCGCAGGCCCAGATCTGGGACCAGATCCGGGAGGCCCGCCGTGAGGGCCTCGCCGTGCTGCTGATCTCCGCCGACCTCGACGAGCTGATCGGGCTCTCCGACAGCCTCCGGGTGATGTACCGCGGCCGGCTGGTCGCGGACGCGGACCCCGCCACCATCACCCCGGAGGAGCTGGGTTCGGCCATGACGGGCGCGGCCTCCGGCCATCTGGAGCACACCGAGGACGGCGACGCCGCCCCGGCTTCCGCCGACGACACCCCCAGCGCCGGTCGCGACACCGACGGGGGAGAGGACCGATGAAGAAGTTCGACAAGGAGCGGGTGCTCCTGGGGCTCGCCGCCCCCCTGCTGGCGATCGTCGTCGCCTTCCTGGTGACGGCCCTCGTCCTGGTGGCGACCGGCAAGGAGCCGTTCAACGCCTTCAGCATCATGTTCGACTACGGCTCCAAGTCGGACAGCCAGGTCTACATCCTCAACAAGGCGACGACCTACTACCTCGCCGGTATCGCGGTCGCCGTCGGCTTCCGGATGAACCTGTTCAACATCGGCGTCGACGGCCAGTACCGCCTCGCGGCCTTCTTCGCCGCCGCGCTCGGCGGCGCCCTCACCCTGCCCGGTGTGGTGCAGATCCCGCTGATCATGCTCTGCGCGATGATCGTCGGCGCCATGTGGGCCGGTATCGCCGGTGTCCTCAAGGTCACCCGCGGTGTGAGCGAGGTCGTCTCGACGATCATGCTCAACGCGATCGCCACCGCGATCATCGGCTATCTGCTCCAGGAGGGCCGCCTCGGCCACCTCGACAAGGCGGGCACCAAGGTCTCCACCAAGCCCATCCCGGAGTCCTCCCGCTTCTTCGAGTTCCCGACCACGCCCGAACCGGTGTGGGGCTTCATCGTGGTCGCGGTGATCGTGGGCGTCGCCTACTGGTTCACCCTGGCCCGTACCCGCTTCGGCTTCGATCTGCGGACCGTCGGCCAGTCCGGCTCCGCCGCCCAGGCCAGCGGTGTGAACGTGAAGAAGATGATCATCACGTCCATGCTGATCTCCGGCGCCGCCGCCGGTCTGGTCGGTATGCCGACCCTGCTCAACGACAGCTACGAGTACAGCGGCGACTTCCCGGTCGGTATCGGCTTCACCGGTATCGCCATCGCCCTGCTCGGCCGCAACCACCCGATCGGTATCGCGCTCGGCGCCCTGCTCTGGGCGTTCCTGGAGCGCGGCAGTGGCCAACTGGAGTTCCAGGGCTACGACAAGGAGATCGTCGGCGTCATCCAGGGCGTCATCGTCCTCTGCGTCGTCATCGCGTACGAAGTCGTCCGCCGGTACGGCCTCAAGCGCCAGCAGCGGCAGGTCGGCGCCCGGCTCGCCGCCCAGGCGCGGGCCCATGACGACGGCAACAACGGCAACGGCAACACCGACAAGAAGGAGGTGTCGGCGTGACCGCCACGGCGACCACGACTCCGCCGCCCGCCGCGCCCAAGGTCGGCGGCGGCAAGGGCGGGCGTACCCGGCTCTCCTTCCCGGTGATCCTGCTGATCATCTCGGGTGCCCTGATCGCCCTCTCGGCGGTCCGGATGATCTCCGGGGCCCAGGACATCACCTCGGCCGGCCAGATCAGCGCCGCGCTCTCGCTCGCCGTCCCGATCGGCCTCGCCGGTCTCGGCGGACTCTGGGCCGAGCGCGCGGGCGTCGTCAACATCGGCCTCGAAGGCATGATGATCCTCGGCACCTTCTTCGGTGCCTGGGCGGGCTGGCAGACCGATCCGTGGATCGGCGTCCTCGCGGGCGTCCTCGGCGGCATGTTCGGCGGACTGCTGCACGCCGTCGCCACCGTCACCTTCGGTGTCGACCACATCATCTCCGGTATCGCGATCAACATCCTCGCGCTCGGCGTCACCACCTATTTCGCCAAGCTCTGGTTCAACAGCGGCGAGGCCGTGGAGAAGGGCGGCAGCCCCAAGCAGTCGCCGCCGTCCGACGACATCGGCACGGTCACCCTGCCGGGACTCTCCGATCTCTTCAGCACCATCGAGAAGAAGGAATGGTTCTTCGTCTCGGACCTGGCGGGCATCCTCGGCGGACTCGTCACCGATGTCTCCCTGCTGACGATCGTGGCCATCCTGCTCTTCGTCGCCACCTTCCTGGTGCTGTGGAAGACGGGCTTCGGCCTCCGCCTCCGCTCCTGCGGCGAGAACCCGATCGCCGCCGAGTCCCTCGGCGTCAACGTCTACAAGTACAAGTACATCGCCGTGATCGTCTCGGGCGGTATGGCGGGCCTCGGCGGCGCGTTCCTGTCCCTGGTGACCTCGCACATCTACAACGAGGGCCAGACCGGCGGCCGGGGCTATATCGGCCTCGCGGCGATGATCTTCGGTAACTGGCGGCCCGGCGGGCTCGCCATGGGCGCGGGCCTCTTCGGCTACTCCGACGCCCTCCAGCTCCGCAACGGCGGCCAGTCCGTCCACGCCCTGCTGCTGGTCCTGGTCATCGGCCTGATCGCCCTGGCGATCTGGAAGTACTACCGCAAGTCCCTCGTCCAGGCCGGTGCCAGCGCCGTCATCGCGGCCCTCGTCCTGGTCTGGTACCTCGGTACGGACACCGTGCCCACCCAGTTCGTGACGGCCACCCCGTACATCGTCACCCTGCTGGTCCTGTCGCTCTCCGCGCAACGGCTGCGAATGCCGAAGGCCGACGGTATGCGCTATCGAAAGGGCCAGGGCAAATGACGCCCCCGGCCCCCGGCGGCCCGGCGGGGAACACCCCGCCGGGCGCCACCCGGGGCGCCCCGGACGCCTTCGACTGGGAGACCCTGAGGGTGCGTGCCCGTGAGGCGATGACCCACGCGTACGTCCCCTACTCGGACTTCCCGGTCGGGGTCGCCGCCCGGGTCGACGACGGCCGTACCGTCACCGGATGCAATGTGGAGAACGCCTCCTACGGCCTCTCGCTCTGCGCCGAATGCGGCATGATCTCCCAGCTCCAGCTCACCGGCGGCGGCCGGCTGACCCACTTCAGCTGTGTCGACGGCCGGGGCGAGAGCCTCGTCCCGTGCGGCCGGTGCCGTCAGCTGCTGTACGAGTTCGGCGGCCCCGGACTGCTCCTGGACACCCCCGGGGGCATCGTGACCCTGGCCGAACTGCTGCCGCAGCCCTTCGGCCCGGCCCACCTGGCCTGACCCGTACGGCCCCTCCACCGGAACCCGGCGGAGGGGCCGCGCCCTTTTCCACGCCCCTGATCCCCAGGTCCCAGCACCCCGGCGCCCCCACCCCGACCGCGCCGGCCGCACCACAACCGCACCACAGGAGGAACACCCCATGGACGTCATCTCCGTCATCCGCGCCAAGCGGGACCGCGGCGAACTGTCCGGTGAGCAGATCGACTGGGTCATCGACGCCTACACCCGGGGTGTCGTCGCCGACGAACAGATGTCGGCCCTGGCCATGGCGATCCTCCTCAACGGGATGAACCGGACCGAGATCGCCCGCTGGACCGCCGCGATGATCGCCTCCGGTGAGCGGATGAGCTTCGACTCCCTCAGCCGCCCGACCGCCGACAAGCACTCCACCGGCGGCGTCGGCGACAAGATCACCCTCCCGCTGGCCCCGCTCGTCGCCGCCTGCGGCGCCGCCGTACCGCAGCTCTCCGGCCGCGGCCTCGGCCACACCGGCGGCACCCTCGACAAGCTGGAGTCCATCCCCGGCTGGCGGGCCCTGCTCTCCAACGAGGAGATGCTGCACGTCCTCGACACCACCGGCGCGGTGATCTGCGCCGCCGGTGACGGACTCGCCCCCGCCGACAAGAAGCTGTACGCCCTGCGGGACGTCACCGGCACCGTCGAGGCCATCCCGCTGATCGCCTCCTCCATCATGTCCAAGAAGATCGCCGAGGGGACGGGCTCCCTCGTCCTCGACGTCAAGGTCGGCTCCGGCGCCTTTATGAAGAACCTGGACGACGCCCGCGAACTGGCGTCCACCATGGTCGCCCTCGGCACCGACAGCGGGGTACGTACCGTCGCCCTGCTCACCGACATGGCCACCCCCCTTGGACTGACGGCGGGCAACGCGCTGGAGGTCCGCGAATCCGTCGAGGTCCTCGCGGGCGGCGGCCCCGCCGACGTCGTCGAGCTGACCATCGCCCTGGCCCGGGAGATGCTCACCGCCGCCGGGCTCCCCGACGCCGACCCGGCGAAGGCCCTCGCCGACGGCTCCGCGATGGACGTCTGGCGCCGCATGATCAGCGCCCAGGGCGGCGACCCGGACGCCGACCTCCCCGTCGCCCGGGAGCGGCATGTCGTCGCCGCGCCCGCCTCCGGAGTCCTCACCCGGCTCGACGCCTACGACATCGGCCTCGCCGCCTGGCGGCTCGGCGCCGGCCGCGCCCGCAAGGAGGACCCGGTCCAGGCCGGGGCCGGAGTGGAGTGGCACGCCAGGCCCGGCGACACCGTCACCGCCGGTCAGCCGCTGCTCACCCTGCACACGGACACCCCGGAGAAGTTCGACTACGCGCTGGAGCCGCTGGCGGCCGCGTACGACATCGCCCCCGAAGGCACCGCCTTCACCCCGTCCCCGATCGTGCTGGACCGCATCTCCTGACCCGCGGTTCCCCGCCCGGGTCCGGCCCGGGTCCGGCCCTGGTCCGCCCCGGGTCCGGCCCGGGGCGCGGTCCCTGCGCGGCGCCTCGTGTGACGCCCGTCATGACACGGCAAGGGGCCCGGCCGATGAGAATCGGCCGGGCCCCCGGTCCACACAGCGACAGGCAGCACCACACAGCGCCGCCGCGCGGCGCCGGACCGACGGAACGGGGACCGCGATCCATGTGCCCGAGCACACCGACAGCCACCAGCACCGCCGACCCCGTGGTCGTACGCGTCACCGGACGTGTACTCCCCGCGGACGTACCCCGCCTCTGCGCCGAGCTGAGCGCCAAACTCGGCGACCGGGGCGACCCCGAGGCGGTCTGCGACATGGGCGGACTGACCCGGGCCGATCTGACCGCCGTCGACGCGGTCGCCCGGCTCCATCTCACCGCCCGCCGCCTCGGCTGCGCCCTGCGCCTGCGCGACACCCCGGCCGAGCTGACGGCCCTGCTGCACCTCGTCGGCCTCGGCACGCTCACCCGGGGCGCACAGACACCGGACACCTCCTGACGCCCTGACGATGCCCTGAAGGACTACTCGTCCACCGCGCCCTCCGCCGGATCCAGCCGGTCCGGCAGTCCGAACAGCGGGAACCAGCGGGCCGTGTCCAGGAAGGAGTTGATCCCCGCGATCTTGCCGTCGCGGATGTCCATCACCATCAGCGCCCACGGCACATGACCCTTGCCGTCCTCCGCCTCGTGATAGTGCGCGAAGGCGGGCATCCCGTTGGCCACCGTGGGGACGAGCCGCGAGCCGCGGCAGACCGAGCCGACCCCCAGCATCCAGCCCACGATGTTCTCGTGGCCCTGGAGCCACAGGTCGTACGGCGGCATGGAGAGCGTGGCATCGTCGTGGAGGACGGCGGTCAGCGCCTCCATGTCGTACCCCTCGAAGGCCGCGACATAGCGCTCCAGCAGCTCACGCTGCTCCTCGTCCAGCGGATCCGCCGGATCGCTGGGCGCGGGCGGTGAGTCCGCGAGCGTCGCCCGGGCCCGCTGGAGCGCGCTGTTGACCGAGGCGACCGAGGTGCCCAGCAACTCGGCGACCTCGGACGCCTTCCAGGAGAGCACCTCCCGCAGGATCAGCACCGCGCGCTGCTTCGGCGGCAGATGCTGGAGGGCGGCGACGAACGCCAGCCGGATCGTCTCCCGCTGCACGGCCGTGTCCGCCGGATCCCCGGCCTGCGGCAGCACCCGGACATCCGGCACCGGCTCCAGCCAGGTCGCCTCCGAGCGGGTGGCCAGCTGGGCCTGTGCGACGGGCGTCGGGCCCGACAGATCCATCGGCCGGGCCCGGCGGTTCCCCGCGTTCAGAGCGTCGAGGCAGACGTTCGTCGCGATGCGGTACAGCCACGACCGCAGCGACGAACGCCCCTCGAACTTCTCGACACTCCGCCAGGCCCTGACCATGGTGTCCTGCACGGCGTCCTCGGCCTCGAAGGAGGACCCGAGCATCCGGTAGCAGTAGCCGGTCAGCTCCCGGCGGTACCGCTCCAGCTCCGCCTCCAGGGCCTTGGCGTCGGTGCGGTCGCCACCGTCCGTTGTTGCCAGATCACTCATCGGGTCCACCCCTGTACCCATCGGCTCCAGTACTCCGGAACCTACAGGAGGGCACTGACAACGGACTCAGGTTCCCGGCTTCCGGCCCCAGATGAAGACGTCGTCGCCCATCTTCAACAGGTTCCAGTAGTTCTTCGCCGCGTTGGGCGTCATGTTGACGCACCCCATGGAACCCGGCGGGCTCCACACGGACTTGGTGACCGAGTGGAACGCCTGACCGCCGTCGAAGAACTGCGCGTACGGCATCTTCACCTTGTAGAGGCTGGAGAAGTGGTCGATGCTCCGGATGTAGACCTTGGACGCCCCTGTTCTGGTCTCGGCGCCGTCCCGGCCGGTCCGCACCGCGACAGGACCGAACACCAGCTTCTTGCCGTCCTGGATCCAGCTCAGCTGCCGGGTCAGGTCGACACAGGCGATCCGGCCCTTGTTCGTCGGGCACTTGCCCGCCTTGTTGGGGTTCTTCCCGGCGGCCCGCTGCTCCAGCATCGTGTTCATGGTCCGCCAGGTCAGCGCGCCCGCGTACCCCTGGGCCGGGCTGATCTCGTGCCGGAGCTGGAAGCCGCGTATCGCCTTGCAGTCGGTGCTCGACTGCTTGCCGTCGACCTTCAGCCCCAGGAACTTCTCCACCTGCTTCTGGTGCGGACCCGCCTTCGTCGAACACGAGGCGGCCTGCGCGCTCCCCGTGCCGATCGCCATCGTCAACGGGACGAGCATCCCCGTCAGTCCCAGTACGACCCCCGCGCGCCTGCGTGTGCGTGCCATCGCCGGGCCCCCCTTTTTCTCCTCGTATGCCCCTGCCCGGTCCTCTCGACCGGTTCAGCAGGTATGACGGGTAATGAGGGGGAAGAAGTTGTAGGGGGAATGTCTCGATTCCGGTACAGCGCCGGGTACGGAGCCAGGCGATCACCCGGGTCGGCGCGTCCTGTTCGGAGTGCGGGACGCGCCGGGCGCGGCGCCTCAGCGGGCCGGCGAGCCCGCCACCAGCAGAGTGCGCTGTTCGACGCGCGCCGCCCAGCTTCCGTACGCGGTGATCGACACGACGCCCGCCACCGCCAGCAGACCCAGACCGACCGTGCCCGCCCAGCCACCGGTGTGGAAGGCGACCGCGCCGAGTGTGCCGCCGACGCTGCTGCCGATGTAGTACGCCGACTGGTACAGCGCCGACGCCTGCGCCCGGCCCGTCGTAGCCGCCCGGCTCACCGCCGACGACGCGACCGCGTGCCCGGCGAAGAACCCGGCCGTGATCAGGACCAGACCCAGCAGGACCGCGGGCAGCGACGCCAGCAGCGACAGCAGCAGCCCGGCGGCCGTGGTGACCACCGCCAGATACAGCGCGCCGCGCCGCCCCAGCCGGGTCACCAGACGCCCGGCGGTCGCCGACGAGACCGTACCGACGAGATAGACCAGGAAGACCGAGCCCACCACACCGGGCGGCAGACTGAACGGCGCCTCCGTCAGCCGGTAGCCGACCATCGTGTAGACCGCGCCGAAAACCGTCATGAACAGCGCGCCGATCGCGTACAACCGCATCAGCAGCGGGTTCGCCAGATGGCCGCGGACCGTCGTCCCCAGCGCCTTCGGGCTCAGCGGGGCCGGGGCGAACCTGCGCGGCTTGGGCAGCAGGACCCGGAAGGCCACCGCGCCGATCAGCGCCAGGACGCCGACCGCGGCCAGGCCCACCCGCCAGCCGCCGAACTGCGCGGCCCAGCCGGTGACGATCCGGCCGCTCATCCCGCCGATGCTGTTGCCCGCGACGAACAGCCCGATCGCGGCGACCAGCGCCCGGGGCCGTACCTCCTCCGCCAGATACGCCATCGCGGAGGCGGGCACACCCGCCAGCGCCGCGCCCTGGAGGGCCCGCAGCGCGATCAGCGTCTCCAGGCTCGGCGCCAGCGGCACCAGCAGACCCAGGACGACGGCGACCGTCAGCGACACGGTCATCAGGGTGCGCCGCCCGAAGCGCTCGGAGAGCGCGCTCAGCGGCAGTACGAAGAGGGCGAGCGCGCCGGTCGCGGCGGAGACCGTCCAACTCGCCGCGGACGCCGTCACACCGAAGTCGGCGGAGACGGCGGGAAGCAGTGCCTGCGTGGAGTAGAGGAGGGCGAAGGCGGCGACACCGGCGGCGAAGAGCGCGAAGCTCATCCGGCGGTAGCCGGGCTGCCCGGGGGAGAGGGGCTCGGGAGTCGGGGACGGTTCTGGTGCGAGGGCACCCGCGGAAGGGGCGGGCGCCTCGGTACTGGCGGCAGGCATGACTCGAACCTATGGCCGTCTTTTTTATGCGTCCAATGCATAGAACGCGGATAATCGTTCCCATGGCGCATGACCGCAGTTCAGAACGGTGGCTGTCACACAGTAGTGACACACATGACATCTCGGCGCTGCTTGTCCGGCTGGTGCCGAGGCTGGCGTACTTCGCCGAGGTGGCCCGGCACGAGCATGTGACACGGGCCGCGCAGGAGATCGGCGTACCCCAGTCGACGCTCTCCCGGGCGATGGTCAGGCTCGAACAGGACCTGGGCGTCACCCTCTTCGCCCGCCGCGGCCGGACGGTCTCCCTCACCCGCGCGGGCCATATGTTCCTCGCCTCCGTGGAACGCGCCCTCGCCGAGGTCGAGCGCGCGGCGGAGTCCGTACGGGCCGACGCCGACCCCCGGGCGGGCAAGGTCGCCTTCGGCTTCCTCCACACCATGGGCTCGGAGACGGTCCCCGGACTGCTGCGGACCTTCCGCGCCGACCACCCCAAGGTGCGGTTCACCCTGGTGCAGAACTACGGGGAGGCGATGCTCGGCGGGCTCCGCACGGGCGAGCTGGACCTCTGCCTGACCTCGCCGGTGCCCGACGCGCCCGACCTCGTGAGCCGGCGCCTCGACGAGCAGCGGCTCCGGCTCGTCGTCCCCGACGACCACCGGCTCGCGGGCCGCCGCCGGATCCGGCTCGCGGAGGCCGCCAACGACGTCTTCGTCACCCTGGAACCCGGCTACGGGCTGCGCCGCATCACCGACGACCTGTGCGCCCAGGCGGGCTTCACCCCCAAGGTCGCCTTCGAGGGCGAGGAGGCCGAGACCCTGCGCGGCCTGGTCGCGGCGGGCCTCGGCGTGGCCCTGCTGCCCCCGCCGGCGGTGGCGCGCCCCGGGGTCGTCGAACTGACGGTGACGGCGCCGCGGGCGGTGCGGGAGATCGGGGTCGCCTGGCTCGACGGCCATGTCGACACCCCGCCGGTGGAGGCCTTCAAGCGCTTCCTCCTCTCCCGCCGCGGCCACCTGATCCCCCGAGAGCCGTAACCCTTCCGGGGCGCCGCCCCGGAGCCCCCCTTTCCCGGGAGCGCCCGATCCCCTCCGGGGCGGTCAGCTCGGTATCCAGGAGCGCCGGATCCCCTCCGGGGCGGTCAGCTCGGTATCCAGGGGCGCGGGGAACTGCGCGACCAGCCACGGACGGCCTGCGGGCCGACGCGAACCGTTCTTGGCCGACGCGACCGCCCTCGGGGCACGGCGACCCGCCGTAGAGCCCGACGCGGAGTCCCGTACGCGGGCCGCGTGTGGCTGGTCGCGCAGTTCCCCGCGCCCCTAGGCGCTCGGGCTCGACCGCCCCGTCAGGGGACGCGGCACTCGTCCACGGTCAAGGGGGTCACGGTTCCGGCGGGTCTGGCGCACAGGCGGCTGAGGACGGGCGCGCCGTCGTCACCGCTGCGGACCATGTTGATCACGATGCTGTGCCCCGCCCTGGCCCGCCGCGGCAGGGCCGTGGTGAAGTCGATCGTGCCCGTCGCCATCTTCGGGAGATTGACCGTCCTGAGGTTCACCCAGGTGGCCGCCCGGCTCAGGGCGCGGTCTCCGACGCTGGCCGCCTCGCGCAGGGCGCGCGTGGCGTCATGGGCCAGCGCTATCTGGCCGCTCGCCAGCTCGGGCGCCTCGGGTCCGGCCCAGCCCGCGCGCTTGTCCGGGAGCGGCAGATACTCCACGGCGTTCAGATAGAAGGCGGTGTCCCGCGGCCCGGCCGGCCGGGCCAGCGCCGCGTGGTAGAGCGTGACATTGGCCGGCATCTTCTCGCCCGCCCGCGTGGTGAAGTCCGCCTTCGACATGTCGTCACCGGTGAGGACCGAGATATGCCGGTCGGCGCAGCCCGGCTCCGTACTGAGCTGCTCCATCAGAGGCCCCACATCCTCCACCCGGCCCGCGAAGTAGATCACCGACGGCACCTTCGGCCCCTGGCAGAACTCCTCGGTCTGCGCCTCCAGCTCCGCGCGCTGGGACCGGACCGCGTAGCGGCGCTCGCCCAGGAAGTCGTACTTCTCCCGACGCAGCATCTCGCCGCCGTGCTCGGCCTGTTCATTGGTGTACTCGTCGTCGGAGCCCTTGGTGTCGCGGGCGAGGACGAGCGCGTACTGGGTGGTGTCCGGGACGCGCAGCTGCCGGGCGATCAGGGCGAGCTGCTCGACCTGCCAGTCGTCGGGGGCGGCCAGACTGAACCAGTTGGCGTGCTCGCGCGGCAGACCGCTGGCGGAGTTGGTCCCCGAGACGATCGGCAACTCGGCGTTCCGCAGGATGGTCGCGGTCTCCCCGCTGGTGGTGAGATTGCGCCCGGCACCGACGACACCCACGAGCGTCCGATCCCGCTCCGCGTACCCGGCGATCGATTTCGCCATGCTCTTCTGATGGCGCATGTCCACACCGCCGTTGGCGATCAGCACCCTGAGCCGGGTCGACTTCTCCTTGTTGATCACGGCTTGGGCGAGGTAGACGCCCGCCAGCTCCTCGATGCCCTTGACCGGGGACGGGTGGTCGGGTGACGGAGCGCTGAGGGGGCCCGCGTAGACGACGGTGACGTAGTTGTCCGGGCTGTCCCGGAGCACATCGTCGTTCTCGTCGCCGATGAGTTCTTCCAGTTGCGCCAGGCTCCAGGGGATCTTGTCGGATTCGGAGCCCTCGTCGCCGCCCTTCAGCCACTCCGAGAAGCGGACGTCCCCGGTGGCGATCCCGATGCACTCGTGGTCCCGCGCGTCCTTCGCCTTCAGCAGCTTGGTGTCGCCGTTGGCCGAGAGCGCCGAGCTGGAGCAGTGCTCGTCCGCCAGTTTCTGGGAGCGGAGTACGACACCGGCGGCGAGCAGCGCCACCACCAGGACCACGGCGTGGACGGACCAGAGCACCCGGGCGACCGTGGGGCGGGCCGTGGCCCGGACGCAGGGGCGCGGCCCGTCGTCGCGCGCCGCCAGCCGGGCCGCGCGGAGCGGCACCTTGATCACCCAGGGGAGTTCGGCCAGGGCGCGGCTCGGCGACTGCCCGGCGCGCAGATTGCGGCCCCACTCCTGGTACCAGGTCCAGGCGGCGGTGTCGGCGCCCTGGACGACGCTGCGCTGGAGCCGGTCCACATCGGTGGCCCGGACGGCGGCGACGAACAGCAGCGGATCCAGCTCGCTGCGCCGGCTGCGGACGTCGCTGACCGCCTTGATCAGCTCGATGCCGCCGTTCTCGGCGCTCGCCCTCGGCATGAAGAGCACCGGCGGCCGGGGTCTTTTGAATCCGCGCAGATCCCAGCTCCAGCGCCGGTGGTTGTCGCGCAGATCCTCGCAGAGCGCCAGGACGTACAGCTGGAGCTGGAAGCCGTCGCCCGTCTTCAGCGCCTCCGCGACTTCATGGGCGCGGGCGGCGATGGCCTTCCAGGAGCGGACCGGGCGGACGAGGGAGACATCGGTGGGCCGGCCGGGCGAGGCGGCGCGGAGGAAGGTCGTGGTCAGAAACCAGCGGCTCTCCCGTCGTAACCAGAGGAAGAGCGGCGCCCGGCCGGGCAGTACGTTGTCGAGCAGGACCAGCAGCAGCAGAAAGCCCACTCCGGAGGCGAGCGCCACCTGCCAGTCGGCGCGGGCGAGCAGCGCGGCGACCACGGCCACCAGGCTGACCGGCAGGATGTGCGCCATGTCGAAGAGGCGCAGCCGGTCGCTCCAGCGGGACGAGCCCCGGGGCCGCCAGCGCTGGCGGGCGAGCTGGTCGAGCAGGTTCTGCGCGGCGTGGGGGGAGTTCGGCGGCGCGGACGGCAGGGCCGGGTCCGCGTCCAGCGCGCCGACGGCGTCCTCGATGGCGCGGACCAGCCGGACCCGGGGGAAGGAGTAGCGGCGGTAGAGGGCCCGCCGCCCGTCCCAACGCCGCGGGTCGCCGAGGTCGCGCACGAGCCCGGCGGCGCGCCGGACCTCGGTCGGCTCGTCCCGCGCGTCGGGGGCGACGGCGCAGCGGGAGCCGTGCGCGTCATGACCCGCGTACAACTCCTCGACGAGCCGGACGACTTGATCCTCCGGGTCGTCGCCGGATCCGGCCGGGGCGGCCTCGGCGTGCAGGACGACCACGGGCATGGGCGGATGGCTGCTGCGGAAGTCCCGTACCAGCATCTCCAGCCGCCGCTGTACGTCGGCGCCCGCCCCGGTCGACATTCCGTGGCGGGTGTCCCGGCACGGCGGTAGTTCCTCGTTCGGCATACGTATCCCCGTTCTCGTGAGGCTGGCATACGCCGCCGGGGCGACCCGCGCAAGAGGGACGCGCCCCTCCGGGGCGGTCAGCGGGAGATTCGGGGGGCCGCCGCTACCCGGGCGGGGCGTGCCGGAGTGGTTGGGGGCGCGACCGTCCCCCCGGGGGGCGGCAACCGCCGTAGGAGGCGTGACGCGGAGTCCCGACCGCGCGCCGTCGTGGGCCGTTCGCGCAGTTCCTCGCGCCCCCAACCACCTCCCCCGAACCCTTCCTGCAAGGAGACCCTACGGACGGAGGGACTTGCCGAAGCCGGCGGCCAGCGGCATGCGGAGGCCCAGTGGCGGAGGGGCCGCGAGCGCGTCGGCCACCGGGCGGGAGAAGGGGCGCGGGACCAGCGTGCCGACCACGAAGTCCACCGCCAGCGCCAGCACTTCCGCATGGTGCTGCCTCAGCGCGTGCCCATCCGTATGTACCTCAAAACGGCATATGTCGCGGTTCGCCTTCTTCGCCCGCTCGGCCAGCCGATACGACCGGTCCGGGCACGACCGCTCGTCGTTCGTCCCGTGCACGATCATCACTTTCCGCCCCACCAACTGCTTCACCGGCTCCGAGGCGCCCCCGGCGTCCCGCCCCTCCGGCGGCAGCAGCGGCGCCATCGCCAGAACCGAGGCGACCGCCGCGTGCCCCGCGGCCCGAAGTGCCGCCCGCCCCCCGAGCCCGAGCCCCACCAGACACACCGGCACATCCCCGTACCGCCGGACCACCTCGTCAGCCGCCCACGCCGCGTCCACGGCGAGCTGCGCCCGGGTACCGTTCCACCCCCGGCCGGAGTAGTGCACCGGCAGGACCACCAGACCCTCGGAGTGCCCCGCCCGCGCCAGCGCCCGGCCCAGCGACAGCGCCGCGAGATGCGCCCACGGCGAGCGTCCCCGAGTCGACTCCGGCGCGCCGTCCGGCAGGATCAGCACCACCCCGCCGACCCCGGGCTCGGCGGTCGTCCGCCGTCCTCCGTACGCCCGGCCCAGCCGGGCCGTCCGCCTCGCCGCGGTCGTCGAACGACCGTCCGTACGCCCCCTTCGCAGGGGCTGTGCGTGGTGTGTCACGGCAGAACAGTCTCAGAAGTGCGGATGTACGCCACCCGTCCGCGCGATCACTGTTACATATCGGCCCGCAGACTTCTACGCGCGTAGGGAATCAGGTCGTACAGTGCGGAGATGACGAGCCAGACCCTCATCACGCCCACCGCGGACCAGATTCGCCGCGCTCCGAAGGTGCTCCTCCACGACCACCTCGACGGCGGACTGCGTCCCGGCACGATCGTCGACATCGCCCGGGAGACGGGCTACACCGGGCTCCCCGAGACCGAACCCGACAAGCTCGGCACCTGGTTCCGGGAGGCCGCCGACTCCGGGTCGCTCGAACGCTATCTGGAGACCTTCACCCACACCTGCGCCGTGACGCAGACCAGGGACGCCCTGGTCCGGGTCGCCGCCGAATGCGCCGAGGACCTGGCCGCCGACGGGGTCGTCTACGCGGAGATCCGCTACGCCCCCGAACAGCATCTGGAGGGCGGGCTGACCCTCGAAGAGGTCGTGGAGGCCGTCGACGAGGGCTTCCGGCTGGGTGAGCGGAACGCCCGTGAGGCCGGGCGCCGGATCCGCGTCGGCGCCCTCCTCACCGCGATGCGGCACGCCGCCCGCGCGCTGGAGATCGCCGAACTCGCCAACCGCTACCGCGACCAGGGCGTCGTCGGCTTCGACATCGCGGGCGCCGAGGCGGGCTACCCGCCCACCCGCCACCTCGACGCCTTCGAGTACCTCAAGCGCGAGAACAACCACTTCACCATCCACGCCGGCGAGGGCTTCGGACTGCCGTCCATCTGGCAGGCCCTCCAGTGGTGCGGCGCGGACCGGCTCGGTCACGGCGTACGCATCATCGACGACATCGAGGTCGCCGACGACGGCACGGTCCAGCTCGGCAGGCTCGCCGCATACGTCCGCGACAAGCGGATCCCGCTGGAGCTGTGCCCCACCTCCAACCTCCAGACCGGCGCCGCGGCCTCCTATGCCGAGCACCCCATCGGGCTGCTGCGCAGGCTCCACTTCCGGGCCACCGTCAACACCGACAACAGATTGATGTCCGGGACCAGCCTCAGCCGGGAATTCGAGCTGCTGACCGACACCTTCGGATACACGCTCGACGATCTCCAGTGGTTCACCGTCAACGCGATGAAGTCCGCGTTCATCCCTTTCGATGAACGACTCGCGATGATCAACGACGTGATCAAGCCCGGCTATGCCGAGTTGAAATCCGAATGGCTGTTCCGGCAGACCGCCGCGACCAGCGATTCCGCGTCCGAGAGCGGCTGACAGCAGGAGTTCTCCGGCGGCCGGGAGAGCCGGACACCCGGCCCTCCCGGGGTGTTTGCCACGCGCCTCGCGGCATGGCTAGCTTGCGGAGCCGCCAGCCGTGCCCGGTTCCCCCGGCACGGCCCGGCCCGGCACCCCGGCTCGGCACGGCCGGCCGGACGCCGGACCCGCACCATCACCGTTCCCCCGTCGCGAGGACACACCCCTGATGAAGCAGTCCGCCGTCAAGACTCTCGGCGTCGCCGCCCTCGGCGTCGCCTTCGCCGCGGCAGCCGCGGGCTCCGCCTCCGCGGAGGCCGTCGTCTCCGACTCGGCGACCTCCCTCGACTCCGTCTCCAGCGTCCTGCCCGTCCAGGAGGCCCTGACCAAGCTGCCCGCGGGTGCGCCCGAGTCCCTCGGTGGCGCGCAGAACGCCCTCACCAAGAGCGCCGCCACCCTGCCCGGCACCCTTCAGGGCGCGGGCCAGCGCGTCCTCGCCGGGGACCTCCTCGGCGGCGCCGACCCCGTCTCCGGCCTCCTCGGCGGGCTCCCGGTCGGCGGTCTGACCGGTGGCGGCCTGCCCGGCGGACTCACCTGACCGTCCCGAGCCGTACCCCTCCGCCGTCTCTTCCCCCCTCCGGCGGCACGCAGCAGCGGGGCGCGCTTCCGTCGCCGTGACGGCAGCGCGCCCCGCTCCGTGGTCACCAGGACGGTGACGGGGCGGGGGACGTCTTCTCCTTCGGGAGGAAGATCCACAGCGCCGCGTAGACCAGGAACTGCGGGCCCGGCAGCAGACACGAAGCCACGAAGACCACCCGCATGGTGGTGGCGGAGGTGCCGAAGCGCCGTCCCAGCGCCGCGCACACCCCACCGATCATGCGGCCTTCACGCGGGCGGACCAGTGCGGACATGAGGGGCTCCTTCGCAGAGTGACGATGTGGTGTCCCGGGATCGTCTGCCCCGGGAACACCTCCATAGTCGCCCTCATGAAGGGGACAAAGCGTCGCTCTACGGTGCGATCCCGACCCTGGGAATCGTCGGGGTCGCCCCCTGCGGCGCCTCCTCCGCGGGGACGGGGGCGTCTACGACCAGGGGGGTGGGCCTCGGCGCCACCGCCGCCGCCCGGGGTCGGCCGCGCCGGTACCGGGCCCGGACCGCCGGGACGATCAGCAGATGCGCGATCGCCACGCCCGCGGTGTTCAGCAGCAGGGAGTCGACGTCCATCACCCGGCCCGCGACACCCGTCTGGAGCAGTTCGATCCCGAGGGAGATCAGCGCGCCCGCGGCCACGGTACGGATCAGCGAGCCCAGGGTGGAGACGGTGACGCTCCCGCCGGCCATGGGCAGCAGCACCCCCAGGGGCGCGAGCAACAGCAGCCCGCCGCCGATCCGCTGGGTGGCCTCGGCGGGCCCCAGGGCGAGATTCGCCCGGATCCCGGCGAAGACCTCCAGATTCGCGGCGGCGACCCAGGGCACGTCCAGCGGCCGGAGGGTCAGCCAGCCGACGACCAGGAGATGCGCGACGAGGACGACCCCTCCCGCGACTCGCACCCGCACCCCGGCGTTACCTTGACGCTCCACGCCACCCAAGACGCCACCCCCCACCGAATCGGTTCCCCGGTGGTATTCGGCCCGTCTCCGCCCGGCGCCTTGGCTACCCGTGGCCCGGGTCCCGAGACCGGACGCGCCCGGCGCCCGCAGGTGCTCTTCGGCCCGCAGCCCGGTGGTGGGCTTGTCGCGCAGTTCCGCCCCCTATGCCTTCGGCGATGGGGGGACCCCCAGCGCCTTGGCTACCCGTGGCGGGGGCCAGTGCCGGACGCGTCCGGCATCCACGGGGGGTGGTCGGCCCGC
>NZ_JBHYZV010000111.1:0-19373 GCF_042753905.1 Streptomyces sp. NPDC059248
CGGCCCCCACCCGCCCAAGCCGACACCGAAGTCCCCACCCGGCACCCCACCCGTCTGAAGGCACCCCTGGCAAAACCACGAAGTCACCTGCCCCTCGCCCCGACGTCGGGCCTTCTTTATGCGACAACACGAATACGGGCGGGATCGCGTGGACGGCGGCCGAACGTCTCCGTAGGGTCGTGATCGCCGCCCTGTCCAGGGGCGCGGACAGGGGGCTTCACCATGGCTCGTGAGGGATTAACCCGGCTGACCGGCAACGGCAACGGTGGACCGTGCGGAAAGAACGACTGCCCGAACGTCTACCGCACCGCGTCCGGCACCATCCTCGTCCAGGGCGACGTGTCCACGGCGTTCCGGCCCCCGGAGGGGGAGGGGCTTGTCGAGATCCCGGAGGACGTGCTGAAGGAGGCCGTCAGTGCTCTTGGCTGGTGAGGAGTGGGCCGCCCGGTTCGAAGGTTTCCGACGGGAGGCGTGGCGCCTGGAGACTCTGCCGCAGTACCTCATGCCGCAGGAAGCCGAGGAGCTACGGGCATTCCGCGACGGCGCCCGTATCGACCCTACCGGGGTCCGCAACGAGTACACGGACAGGCTCCGCCGACAGGCCGCGGAAGGGCGTTTTCAGGGCCGCGTCCATATCGTCACCCGGCCGCTGTCCGAGTATCTGCGGTTCGAGTTCTCCCAGTACTACCGGCCGCATCTCCTGGCTGGGGAACAGATCCGCATTCTCGATGTGACCGACCGGACGAACCCCCTTGAAGGGGCTCAGGACTTCTGGATGTTCGACCGGTCGGAAGTCGTGCTCATGAACTACGAGCCCGATGGAAAGCAAATCAATCGCGAGGTATTCGAAGGCGACATTACCCCGTTCATCGATTATCAGCGCATCGCGGTCGCAGAGTCCGTCCCCTTCGAGGAGTACGTGAAGGGTCTTGACCTTTGAGCCCGAACGGCTGGGCCGGTCCAGATCGGACCTAGCGGAAGCACTGCGCAGCCTGCGGCGGCGAGCCGGGAAGACACAGACCTGGCTCGCCCGCCGCTGCAACATGTCACAAACCAAGGTCAGCAACATCGAGAGCGGGAGACTCACTCCCGCCATGGTCGACGTGGAGCTGATCCTCGACGCACTCGGCAGCGATGATCCAGCAGCGACGCAACTCCTCGAACTGGCTCGCGCGGCGAATGTCGAGTGGCAGGACGACTGGTCGTCCCGCCGCCGGGGCCTCGACAAGAAGCAGAACGAGCTGGCCCGGCTCGAAACGGTCACGACGGAGTTCCGGTTCTTCCTGCTCTCGGCGATCACGGGACTGCTGGCGACGCCGGAGTACGTGCGGGCCAGCATCGCGGACGTACCCGGGGACCAGTCCAAGACCATCGCGAAGAAGCTGGAACGCCAGAGCATTCTCCACGACGCGTCGAAGTCGTTCACGTTTCTGCTGACGGAACAAGCCGTTCGTTGGCCCCTGTTGCCACCGGTCGCCATGGCGATGCAGCTCGACCGGCTGGCTTCGGTTGCTCGCATTCCGAATGTTCGCCTCGGGGTCATCCCCTTGGCCGGACGAATCCCGGAGATGCCGCTGAACACCTTCACGGTCTACGACCGGCGACTGGCAACGGTGGAAACCGGCACCGGCGCCTTGATTCTGCGGGACCGTCGCGATGTGGACGCGTACCGCGAGGATTTCGAAAGATACGAGTCGTACGCGGTGTTCGATGACGAATGCACAGAACTCCTGAACGAGTGGTCCAGGGCATTTACCCGACAACGCGAATAGCGCTGGAGTCCCCTCGGTAAGGGTCCGATGATGAGGGTGGCCCTGCTTCCAGGTCCGATCCCGCCCCGTCATCCACCTCACAGGAAGGCACGCCCATGCCCGAAATCAACCTGTACAGCCTGTCCATCGACGGAGCCGAGTTCTTCAAAGCGTGCGGGGGCAACACGCATCCGGACGGCGAGTCGTGCGCGACGCTCGCGAAGATCGGCCCGGACGCGTGGGCGCTGGGCGACGACAAGCGCCCCGACCTGGCTCCGCTGCGTTTCACCACCGCCGAACTGGACGCGGCCGGTATCGACCCGGCGCGGTTCGGCCTGTCGGCCTGACGGCTGCGTCCTTCGACGGCCGGTCCCGGTTCCCCCTGAGGGCCGGGACCGGGCCGCCGCTCTCCGACTCCCAGGCGAACGGGACGGCAGTTGCACCACCACGGCTATCTGTGGACCGGCTCCAAGCAGCGGTTCGACGACGAGGCGCTGAGGCGTCCCCCACCCCCCGCTCCGCCCCCGGGGGACGGCAAGCCGGAGCTGATCAGGCGGCACAAAGAAGTGAAGGCGGAGTTCCCCGTCGTGGACCTCCCCCCGCTGGAGACGGCGTACTGGCTGATCAAACCCGCAGGACTGGTCATCGGCACCTGGCACGAGCCGAAGGAAGCGGCGGCATGGCTCCGGGAACGGCTCACCGAGTACGCGCCCCGGTTCCTGTCCCAATCCGACCGCGACAGCGAGCGGCTCGCCCTGCTGCCCACCAACGCCCGCGACAGGCTCGCCCAGGGCGGGGACGTATCCCACGGCTTCTACCTCGAACGCCCCTCCTATCTGTCGCTGGCCCTGGTGTGCTGCTTCCCCAACCGCGCCAGGCCGGAACTGCACTGCCCGGTGCGGTGATCGCGACGCGGGCCGGGGCCGGGGCGCATCGGTTACGCCGTCTTGACCCCGCCCCCGTCGATGAGGTGGTCCGTGCCCGTGGTCGCGGCGGCGAGTGGGGAGGCGAGGTAGGTGATGAGCGTCGCGACTTCCTCCGGTTCGATGAGGCGGTCGATGAGCATGCCCGTCATTCCGGTCCCGCGCCGCCGCACTCCACGGGCTACCCGTGACCGGTGGTGGTCCCCGCCGCCCTCCCGATCGCCGTCTCCACCGCCGTCAGGCGTTCCGCCAGCCGGTCGGTGAGGGCCGCGAAGGGGTCGCTCTCGCGGGCGCGCGCCGTCAGATACGCCGACTTCACCGCCGACCAGCGCGCGGCGGAGCGCTCGTCCAGTGTGCCGCGCAGCTCCGCGAGGTGGAGCAGGCTCGCCTCCGTGCCGCCGGGGAGGGTCTGGGCCTCGGCCGTGTAGTGGTCGGTGAGGACCGCCGCGACCTCGGTGTCCGTCATCGCCGGGCTGAGGCGCTGGACGATGCGGTTCAGATTGCGGTACGAGCCCTGGAGACGGAACGGCGGCTCCGTACGGGACGCCTCCGACACCCCCGCGGACGCGATGTACGCCCGGTTCACCGCCAGCACCGTCTCGCGGACCGTCAGCAGATGGCGGAGCAGGGCGAGGATCCGGTCCAGTTCGCCCGTGCCGTACGGGTACGCCGGCCGGTCACGCGCGGCCGTCGGGTCGCCCGCCGCCAGGCGGACCAGCAGTTCGACGTCCGTACGTTCCCGGCCCGCCAGGGGGGCGAGTTCGGGGTGGGACGTCAGCGCGTTCTCCACGAAGCTCAGGGCGAAGGCCGACTCCTTGCCGGTGAGGACGTCGCCCAGGTTCCAGACGTCGGCGCGGTTCGCCAGCATGTCCGGGAGCCGGAAGCGTTCACCGGCCTCCGTGTACGGGTTGCCCGCCATCACCACCGCGAACCGCTTGCCGCGCAGGTCACGGCCGCCGAGGGTACGGGTCGCGTCGCACAGCGGCAGGAACTTCTGGAGCAGCTCGGGGGAGGTGTGCTGGATGTCGTCGAGGTACAGCAGCACATTGTTCCCCGCCGCCGTCGCGAACTCGATCTTCTCCAGTTCGGCGCGGGCGGCGGCGTCCGGGGCGCGGTCGGGGTCCAGCGACACCGTGTCCCGGCCCAGCGCCGGGCCTTCGACCTTCACCAGCAGCAGCCCGAGGCGTTCGGCGACGTACTCGACGAGGGTCGTCTTGCCGTAGCCCGGTGGGGAGAGCAGCAGCAACAGGCCGCCGCTGTCGGTCCGCTTGCCGTCGCCCGCCGCGCCGATCTGCTTGGCGAGGTTGTCGCCGACCAGCGGCAGATACACCTCGTCCACGAGCCGGTTGCGGACGAACGCCGACATGACGCGCGGCCGGTACTCGGCCAGCCGCAGCCGGGCCCGCTCGGCTTCGACCAGCCGGGACCTCAGCGACCGGTAGGCGCGGAAGCCGGGGACGTCGTGCTCGGCGAACGCGGCGGTACGGGCCAGGAACTCGTCCAGCCGGATCGTGAGCGCGCCGCCGGAGATCCGGGGGTGGGTGCCCAGCAGTCCGTCCACCGTCGTCTCGGCCGGTGCCGTCGTCGCGTACCGCTCCAGCTCCGGGCACAGCTCCAGCGCCACGGCCTCCGCCAGGACGCCCGGCGGGACGTCCGTACCGGTGGAGTGCGCGTAGGCCGCCAGCCAGCCCTCGACCAGGCGGCGGGTGGTCTCCGGGTCGCCGTCGCCGTCGGCGTCCGTATTCGAGGGCCCGTACGGCAGCTCTCCCACCGCCTCCCGGAACCCCGCCGCCAGCTCCCGCGCCCCCGCCCCCGTCACAAAGCCCCGCCCGGCCGCCAGCTCCTCCACCAGATACGCCGCCGCGTCCGCCGAACCCGTCGCGTCCGCCAGCTCCGCCCGCAGCGCCGCCAGCGCGGGCGATGGCCCGAACCGGTCCCGGGCCGCGACCAGCGACACCGCCTGCCTGGTCCACCGCGCCCGGTCGCCGGACGCCGACTCCCGCGCCCAGAACAGCTGGGCCCGGGCCCGCGCCCCGCCCCCGTACCGCAGCAGCCCCGCGTCCCGCCACAACGTGGCGACCGCCCGCAGCACGGCCTCCGCGTCATGGTCGTGGACGCCCCGCTCGTACCCCTCGTCGAACGCCTCCGCCACCGCCCGCGCCACCGCGTCGCCCGGGTCGGCGCCCGCGACGACCTCCGGCAGCAGCCGGGCCGCCAGATACTCGGCGCGGTACACCTCCGGCGACTCCGACGCCAAAGACCGCCCCCAGTACGGCGCGGTCGCCGCGAAGTCGGGGTCCGCGACCGGCCCCCGCCAGTCCGTCTCCGTCAGCGCGAACACCATCCCGTCGCCGCGCGGTACGAGCGTCAGCTCCGGCTCCCGCGCCGTCACCGCGAACACCTGCCGGCCCAGCCGGATCGTGCCGCCGTCCGCGCCGAACAGGTCACGCCGGTCCCGCAGCGCCCGCGCCGCCTCCTCGCGCGCCGCCTTCAGCCGCCCCGCCAGCTCCTCCGCGCGCACCGTGTCGCCGAGTGCCCGCAGTTCGTCCGCGGTCCTGCGCAGCCGCGCCACCATCGGGTCGGAGCCGAAGAAGGTATGCACCTCGTCCGTGCCGTTCAGCGTGTTCGCCCGGCGGGCCACCGCCTCCAGCACCCGGCGCGCCGACTCCGCGAGCCGCTCCGTGCGCCGCGCCCGCTCGTCGTACAGCGACTGGCGGCGCGCCGAGAACGCCTCGTAGACCTCGGTCCGCTTCCCCTCGATCTCGGTGCGGAAGTCCTCGTGGTCGGGGAAGCGGGACTCCAGGTTCTCCAGCCGCAGCAGCAGCCCGGCGAGCTGCTCGTCGCACTCCTCCGGTGTCCCCGCCGCCGCCAGCGCGCCCGTCACCGACTGCGCGAGCAGCGACAGTTCGGCGGCGAACTCGGCCCGCCCCTCGCCCTCCGCCAGCTCCCGGCGGCGCGCCACCAGACCGGCCCGCGCCCGGTTCACCAGGCCCGTGACGCCCGCGATCCGCTCCAGGATCCCGGTACGGACCGTGGTGTCCGCGATCTCGAACCCGGCGACGACCTCCGTCAGCTCCCGCAGCCCCGCGGCCCGCTCGTCGAGCTTCCCGACGACCTCGTCCGCCGCGACGGCCGTCGCCAGCTCCGGCGCGCGCTCCCCCAGCTCGCCGATCTCCGCGCGGTAGTCGTCGAACGCCTCGTCCCGGCCGAGGAACGCGATCGCCCGCCGGGCCGCCGACGCCGTATCGGCCGTCACGTCCTCCGCGAGGGCGTCGACGGCCGCCGTGTCCGCGTACCGCAGCTCCTTCAGCGCCAGCAGCCGCCCCCGGGCCGCCCGCAGTTCGGTGATCCGTACGATCCATTCCTCCGCCGACGCGACCGACTCGCCCCGCACCCGGCGCACCAGCCGGGCGACCGCGACGGCCTCGTCCGCGAGGGCGTCCGCCGCGCGCCGGGTCAGCTCCCGGACCGTCGCGAACTCCTCCAGCGCCCGTGCGGCCGTCGTCCGGATCTCCTCCAGCGGGGCCCGCAGATCTCCCGCCTCCGCCTCGCCGAGCCACGGATGCCGGTCGGCGATCCGCTCGCAGTCGGCGGCCAGCGCCTCGTACAGTCCGGCGCGGGCTTCGGCAGCGGCCCCGGCGTCCGAGGGCGCCGCGTCCACCTCGACGGCGGTACGCGCCACCGCGAGGACGTCCGCGACCGCCCGGACCAGCGCCGCGTTCCCGATCCTGGCGAGCGGGCCGTCGGCCGCCGGGGCGGGGTGGTCGTCGGAGACGTACGGGCCGCGCCACACCCGTACTTCGTGCGTACGGGTCGGCTCACCGCTGTCGAGCGGCGGATCGAGCGCGACGAGCGTTCCGTCGCCGAGCAGCGCCCAGCCCTCGCAGACCAGCGGCGCCACGACCTCCTTGCGGATGGTGTCGTACGGCAGCAGGACGCTCGGGCCGCCGTCGGCGGGCCGGAACGCGTACAGCACGCTCTCGCCGCCGGGTGAGCGGACGGCCCGCTCGAACGCCGCGTCCGGGCGGGGGTCCTCGAACGCCTTCACCGGCCCGCCCGCCGGGCAGTAGCCGCCGGGGAAGACGATCCCCTGGTCGTCGGGGAGGCGGCGCAGCGCGTCTCCGGAGCCCGCGCCCGCGCCTTCCAGCCGGGTCACGGAGGCGGTGAGCGTGTGGACGACGAGATGCCGTACGGCGTCCTCGTTGTACGGGCGCACGCGCAGCAGCACCAGCGGCCCGACCCGCGCCCAGGACACCTCCGCGTCGGCGAGGGCCTGGAGGGGTTCGGCGACCGGCTCCGTGAACACCCCGTCGGGGGATTCCGTGTCGTCCGTGATCTTCACGGTCAGGGCGCCGCCGACGGTGGACACGTATACGCCGTCCGTGACGCGGATATGGGGGTGGCGGCCGGTCGCGTGGTCGTCGCGGGTCGTCGGCGTCCAGACGATGTCGGCGGGCGGCGGCGCGGCGGCGAGATCCCGGTCCCCGCGCCCGTCGAGGAACCCGAGCGGGGCCAGGGACCAGCGCAGGACCCGTACGTCGTCGTTCTTGCCGGTGTGGAAGACGGCCAGCAGCCGGTCGTGCGTCAGCCGCAGCCGGGCGGGCCGCGCGCCCTGGAAGAACCGGCGGAGCGCGGCGAACTCGGTGAGGAACGCCGGATCGTCGAGGAGTCCGGGGACGGCGTCGTCGGGGAGCGGGGCGAAGTCCCGGTCGTAGAGCGCGAAGACGTCCCCGGGGGTGGTCGTCGGCGACAGGGGCGCGGGCGCGTCGCGCAGCAGCAGGAGTACGTCCCCGACGGCGACGAGGTCGCGGGCGGTGCCGGGGGTGTCGGTGCGGAGCCGGCCGGTCCCGGCGAGGGTGATCTCGGCGGTGCCGAACTCGGCGGTCCTCGCCTTGTCCAGTGCCTCGGCGCGGCGGGCGAGTTCGGCGCCGCGGTCGCGGAGCCGGTCGCGCAATACCTCGTACGTTGCCGCGTCCATGGTCCCCTCGCCCTTCGGTGTGCCTGTGCCTGTGCCTGTGCTTTGTGCGTCGTGGTCCGCTCGGCGTGCGGGCCGGGACACCCCCGTGGACCCGGCCCGCACGCGGCGGCCCTCGCGACCGCCGTCCCCCCTGGCGGCAGCCGCGAAGCCTTTTCTTTTACGGGGGCGGCGCCCCGTTGCCCCCCCCTGGGCCCGGGCCCGCGGGCCCGGGACCGGACGCGTCCGGCGTCCGCGGGTGTACTTCGGCCCGCGGGCCGGTGGGTGGCTTGTCGCGCAGTTCCTCGCGCCCCTGGATACCCGGGTCCAGGCCCCCCTCTCTTTTAGGACCTACGCCTTGCCGTTGAGGGCTGACAGGGGGTGGTCCGCCAGGCCCAGGCTCCGGGCCGCTTCCAGGAGGTGGCCGATACGGGCGTCGTCCGGGGTGCCGCGCATCAGCTTCGTCAGGAACGCCGACACCGTCAGGTTCTGGACGTCCGCCGTGGAGACCGAGCCCAGCAGGGACTTCAGGTCGTCCGGGAAGGACGCCGAACCGTCCAGCCACGGCCCGGCGAGCTGCCGTACCGTCGACGAGTTCTCCACGAAGCCGTCCAGGCCCTTGCCCAGCGACACCGCGCCGACCAGCCGGTCGAAGAAGACGGACTCCCCGCCGACGATGTCGATGTCGGCGTTCTCCAGACCGGTCGCGATGATCTGCGCCTGCGCCTCGGCGACCGTCCGCTGCGTCTCCAGACCGGCCAGCCGGATGTCCTTCTCGGCCTCCAGCCGCAGGCGGTACTCCTCGTGGGTGCGGGACGCCTCGTCCAGCGCGGCCATCGCCGCCGCCTTCGCGGTCAGGCCGGTCGCCTCGGCCGCCATCCGGTCCCGTACACCGTCCGCCTCCGCCTTGAGGCGCTCGGCCATCGCCACCGCCTCCGCACGGCCCGCCTTCTCGACCGCGTCGGCCTCCTTCTCGCGCACGGCGACCGCCGCCAGGCCCTCGGCCGCCGCCTCGGCGCGTACCCCGTCCGCGAGGCGGATCTTGGCGCGGGCGTCGAGGTCCGCGGCCTTGTTGCGGGCCTCGGCGAGGGTCAGCTCCTCCGCGGCCCGGTGCACCGCGGCCTGCTCGGCGGCCTCGGCCGCCTTGATGTCGCGTACCAGCTTCTCCTGCGCCGCGCCCTCCGCGATGATCACGGCGGACTGCCGCTCGCGCTCGGCCTCCTCGACGGCGCGCAGCCGCTTGATGGACTCCTCCTGCTCGGCGACCGTACGGTCCACCGCGATCCGCTCCCGGATGACCTCGGCGATCTCGCGGCGCTCGGCCTCCAGCTCCTTCTCGGCGGAGATCCGGTTCAGTCCGGTCTCCCGCTCCCGGGCGATGACCTCCAGCAGACGGTCCTTCTCGATCCGCTCGGTCTCGATGGCGATGACCCGCTCGCGGTTCTTCGCGGCGACCGCGACCTCACGGTTCTGGTTCTCCCGCTGGACGCCGAGGACCTCTTCGGTCTTGAGGAAGGCGCCCTGGGCGCGCAGCCGCTCCTCCTCCACGACGCGCGCGGTCTCCGCCTCCTCCCGGGCGCGTACGGTCTCGATCTCCCGCCGCTGCCGGATCTCGGCGTCCGCCTGGCGCCGCTCCAGTTCGAGGATGGCCTCGCGGGCGTCCACGTTCTGGCGGGTGATCTCCTTCTCCTCGTCGCGCTGGAACTCGTTGGTGCGGACGTGCTCGACGGCGGTCAGCTCGGTGATCTTGCGGATGCCCTGGGCGTCGAGGATGTTGTCGCGGTCGAGCTGGGCGAGCGGGGTCTGCTCCAGATAGTCGATGGCGGCGTCTTCGAGGCTGTAGCCGTTGAGGTCGGTGCCGATGACGCGGATGATCCGGTCCCGGAACTCGTCCCGCTTGGTGTAGAGGTCGGTGAAGTCGAGCTGCTTGCCGACGGTCTTCAGCGCCTCGGAGAACTTGGCGTTGAAGAGTTCTTGCAGGGTGCCCTGGTCGCTGGCGCGGGCGGTGCCGATGGCCTGGGCGACCTTGACGACGTCCTCGGAGGTCTTGTTGACCCGGACGAAGAACGAGATCCGGATGTCGGCGCGGATGTTGTCCTGGCAGATCAGCCCGTCCCGGCCGGTCCGGGAGATCTCGATGGCCTTCACCGAGATGTCCATGACCTCGGCCTTGTGGAGGACGGGCAGGACGACCTGACCGGTGAAGGTGACATCGACCTTTCTCATTTTGGAGACGATCAGGGCCTTGCCCTGTTCGACCTTGCGGAAGAGCCGGCCGAGGACGAGGACGACGACGACGGCGAGGATCAGGAGGACGGCGACGAGCAGCGCGGCGCCCGTGGTGATGGCATCCATGGGGAGTCCCGGGTGTTTCGAGGCGGAGGGCGCCGCCCGTGAGCCGGTGGTGCGGGGCTCAGGCGGGCGCGACCCAGAAGAATTCGCCGGATTCGTCGTATGCGTACAGCAGCCCGGTGCTGCCGTGGACGAGCGCGTACGAGTCGTCGGCGGACTGGCGGACCTGGACGACGGCCGTGGAGCCGTCCCGCGCGGCGACCTCGGCCTGACCGAAGCCCGCGTCGACGCACCCCGTGCGGATGACGCAGGTCAGCCCGATGAAGTCGTGCCGGGACGGCCCGGGTTCGTCGGGGAACAGTTTCGCCAGTGGACGGACGACCAGCCGGGTCAGTCCGAAGGACCCGAGCAGCGCGGCCACGAGGACGAGTGCGCCCGTCAGTGGTCCGGCGTCGGGAAGCAGCGCGGAGCCGCTCAGGCTGAGGAACCAGCCGAGGGCGATGAGGAGGGTGGCCGAGATCGAGACGGGGACACCGCCGAGCCCGAGGGCGGGGGTGCCGGTGCCGATGTCGGTATCGAGGCCGCCGGGGCTCGCGAGGCCGGTCAGGACGAGCAGCCAGAAGCAGAGGGCCACGGCGAGCGCGGCGGTGAAGAGGAGAGTGGGAAAGGCGGCGGTGGCCACCAGGAAGTCGTCCATTCCGCACCCTCCTCCCCGTTTCCCGCCCCCGGCCAATGAAACGGATCATGCCGTAGGAATGTCCCCCTCCGCATTGCCGTCGACCGGCAGTCTTTACGCTTCCTTAATGCCGGTGGAGAACAGCGACGGGGGAGTGGGGATGCGGATTCCGCAGGACGGGTTCGACGGATTCGACAGATTCGACGGATACGCCCGGATACTGACGGACGCGTGCGCGACCGGGCGGCGGCTGACGCGCGACGAGCGGGAGGCGCTGCGGGAGGGCGGCGAGCGCGCGGCGGAGGCCGGGACGGGCCTGCGTGAGCTGGTAAGGGACCAGTTGGCCGAGGCGGAGTCCGTACGGGCCGGACTGCCCCGGGCGCACGCGGACCATCTGCTGGTCGTGGTCGCCGAGGCGGTGGACGCGTTCGCGGAGGGCCACGAGCGCGCGCAGCGGCTCGCCGTACGACGGCAGGAGGCGGCACGCCGGGAGTTCATCGACGACCTGCTGTACGGGCGCAGTGACCTGGGCCGGCTCGCGGCCCGCGCGGAGCGGTTCGGGCTGCTGCTGTCGCAGGCGCACGCGGTGGCGGTCGCGGAGGGCCCGGAGCCGTACGACGACGGCTATCCGACGACGCGGCGGATCGAGGCGGCGCTGATGGCGCGGTTCAGCGACCGGCACATCCTGCTGACGACCAAGGACGAGCGGCTGATCTGCGTCGCGCCCGGCGACCGGGAGGACGTGCTGCGGTTCTTCGCCAAGCAGGCGTACGCGGCGACGGACGGCGGCCGGGTCGCGATCGGCCGGGCGCATCCGGGCCCCGGGGGAGTCGTCCAGTCGTACGAGGAGGCGCTCAACGCGCTCGACCTGGCGGCCCGGATGGATCTGGACGAGCCGGTGCTCCGCGCGGCGGACCTGATGGTCTATCCGGTCCTGACCCGCGACCGCCAGGCGATGGCGGACCTGGTCCTTACGGTCCTGGGCCCCCTCCGCTCGGCCCGCGGCGGCGCGCGGCCCCTGATCGACACGCTCGCGGCGTACTTCGACACGGGGTGCGTCGCGGCGGAGGCGGCGCGGCGGCTGTCGCTGAGCGTCCGGGCGATGACGTACCGGCTGGACCGGATACACAAGCTGACGGGAGCGGACCCGGGCGACCCGGTGCACCGCTACACGCTCCAGACGGCGGTGATCGGCGCGCGGCTGATGGACTGGCCGCAACGGGAGCTGTGACGGCGCCGCTCCAGGGCCTTGACCGGCCGGTCCAAGATGCAGTACTTCTTCATTATGAAGCACGTAACTAATTCTTCCGGGTGGTCTCTCGACGAGGACGGCCACCTCTACGATCCCGAAGTCCGGGTGTCGGCGGCCCGGTTCGCGGGCGACGGCGACACGCTCCGTCTGGAGGCGGCGGCCGCCGCCCGTACGGCACACCGGTCCATCGAGCGGCTCCGCGCCCTCGGCTCCGAGGGCCGTGGTCTGAGCGCGGGGGCCGTCGACGTACTGATCCGGCTGCGCAACTTCGGAACCGCCGGGGCCAAGCCCGGCGAACTGGCCCGCTCCGCGGGCATGACCCCCCGCAACGCCACCGGTCTGGTCGACACGCTCGAACGCGAGGGTCTGGTCGGGCGCGACCCCGATCCGGCCGACCGGCGGTCCGTCCTGGTCCGGATCACCCCCGCGGGACTGGCCTGGCTGGAGGATTTCCGGATCCCCACGGAGCGGGCGATGGCGGCCCTGTTCGACGGGTTCACCGACACCCAGCTCCGCGAACTCCGCCATCTGTGCCTGAAGCTCGCGGACAACCAGCGGCGCCTCTCCGCCCATCTGACCGCCCACGAGGGGCCCGCGTCCGTGTGACGTGCCCCCGGGCGGTCTCCCCCGGCGCGGTCGCGGCGGTACCGGTGCGGAGTACGGTGGGAGAGTGCTTCGGGGCCGCCGCCGGAGGGCGCGCTCGAACGGGGTCGCGCCCGCGCCACGGGACACGGCCCGGGGCCGAGGAGATGTGCGGTTCATGGACGAGGAACGAGCCCGCAGGCTGGTGACGGCGCTGCGGGAGCGCCGGGTGATGGCGCATGTGGTGGACGCCGGTGTCTACGAATTCGGGATCCGGGTGGTCCTCGACACCGGGATCGAGGCGCTGTGGGACGTCGACGGCGCGGCCGGGCTCGACGCGGAGATCGTCGGCGACGGAGTGCTCATCGGCTTCGTTCCGCACGTCCCCGGCTCCGAGGAGTTCACGGACGAGCAGCTCGTGACGGCGATCGCGACGACGCGGTACGCCCTCGACGGCCTGAGCCCACCGGCAGCCCCGGGCGGGGACGCCGTACCGCCCGGTCCGCCCGGGGACGTCGTACCACCGACACTGCCGACACCACCGGCCCCGTCGGCAACGCCGGCCGAGGGCCCTTCGCCACCGGGTTCCCCGCCGCGGGCCCGCTATCAGCGGCGGGCGCACTGGATCCGCCGGAACGGGTAGCCACGCGGGGTCCGGTGCGTCGCTCACCGCCCCCGGGCGCCAAGGGTGAGGGAATCCGCCCATGCGACTCTTCTCCTCCGCCACCGGGAACCGCCCGACGGGGCCGTCCGGCCGCCGCCGGGCCCTCGCGGGCGCGGCCCGTACCGGATCCGCCCGGGTCGTCGCCTATGTGCGCGCGGCTCCGGGTACGTATATCTGGCTGGCGATCCTCTTCGTCACCACGATCCTGATGCACCACATGTCGCCGGAGTTCGAGACCGACTTCCTGCGCCAGAGGTCGACCAATATCCACGAGCTGTCGACGGATCCGGTACGGGTACTGATCGCCAGCGCCCTGTGGATCGACGGCGGGCGATGGCTGCCGTACGCGGCTCTGTACACCGTCTTCCACGCCCAGGCCGAGCGCTGGCTCGGCACCCTGCGCTGGCTGACGGTCGCCGTCGCCGCCCATGTGCTGGCCACGCTGATCAGTGAAGGCGCCCTGCTGTGGGGGATCCGGCACGGACTGGCGCCGGAATCCGCCGTCAACACCCTGGACATCGGGGTGAGCTACGCGCTCGCCGGTGTCGTCGGCGTACTCGTCTACCGGATCGCGCCGCCCTGGCGGTACGCGTATCTGGCGGGCGTCCTGGCCGTCTACGGCCTCCCCCTCGCCTCCGGCCCGACCTTCACGGACCTCGGCCACTTCACGGCCGTCCTCATCGGCCTGGCCTGCTACCCCCTCACCCGCCGGCGGGGCGACCCCTGGGACCCGGGGGAGACCCTCGGCCGGGCATGGCACCGGCTCCGCCGCCCACGGGCGACCATTACCTCTGCCTGAGAGCTATTATTGAGATATGTCCGAAATGAACCCCGCGGAGGAGTGGGGTGAGCTGCTGGCCCGCGTCAACCGGCTGGTGCGGCGCGGACTACGGCACGGCCTCACCGGCCCGCGGATGCCGACGGCCCAGGCCGAACTGCTGCGGCTGGTGCGGACGAACCCCGGAATCCGGGTCTCGGCGGCGGCCGAGGAGTTGCGCCTCGCCGGGAACTCGGTCTCCACCCTGGTCCGGCAGCTGACCGGGCTGGGCCTGTTGGTCCGCGAACCGGACCGGCGGGACGCCCGCGCGGCACTGCTGCGGGTCACACCCGAGGCCGAGGAACGGCTCCGGGCCTGGGACGACCAGCGCGCGGCCCTCTACCGGGAGCAGTGGCGACGGCTCTCCGCGCCCGACCGGGCCGCCCTGACCGCCGCCCTGCCCGCGATGCGCAGGCTCGCCGCCCTGCTCCACGAGGAGACACGTACCCGTATCGGGAGGTGATGCGGCCATGACCACGAACGCCGTCGAATGCGCCGGACTCGTCTACAGCTTCGGCGCCACCCGCGCCGTCGACGGGGTGGACGTCACGGTCGCGGCGGGTGAGGTCTTCGGGCTGCTCGGCCCCAACGGCGCGGGCAAGACCACCACGATCCGGGCGATCACCACCCTGCTCCCGGTTCCGGCCGGGATGATCCGGGTCTTCGGGCACGACGTGGCCAAGGAGCGGATGGGCGTACGGCGACTGCTCGGCTACGTCCCGCAGCAACTCTCCGCCGACGCCGCCCTGACCGGCCGGGAGAACGTCACCCTCTTCGCCCGGGTGTACGACGTACCGCGCCGGGAACGCTCCGCGCGGGTCGCCCGGGCGCTGGACGCCGTCGGTCTCGGCGACGCCGCCGACCGGATGGCGGGCACCTACTCCGGTGGGATGGTCCGCCGCCTCGAACTCGCCCAGGCCCTGGTCAGCGCGCCCCGGCTGCTGATACTCGACGAACCCACGATCGGGCTGGACCCGATCGCCAGGACCAGTGTCTGGGAGCGGCTCGGCGAGATCCGTACCGCCACCGGGATGACCGTACTGGTCACCACCCACTCCATGGAGGAGGCCGACGAGTACTGCGACCGGCTCGCCCTGATGCACCACGGGCGGATCCGGGCCGAAGGCACCCCGGCCGACCTCAAGGCCGGGCTGGAGCGCCCGGCACCGGACGGCCGCGCCACGACGCTGGAGGACGTCTTCCGGTACTACGCGGGCAGCGGCCTCGACGACGATTCCGGAGGAGGCGACTTCCGTGATGTGCGCAGCACCCGTCGTACGGCGTCCCGCCTCGGCTGACCCCGCCCCGCCGGCGCCCGTCCCCACCCGGGTGCGGACCGGCTGGACCGTACTGCCCTCCCGGGTGGCGGCGATGTGCGCCGTCGAGCTCCAGAAGCTCCGGCACGACCGGACCGAGCTGTACACCCGGGCGGTGCAGCCCGCCCTCTGGCTGCTGATCTTCGGCGAGACCTTCACCCGGATCCACGCGATCCCGACCGGGAACGTGCCCTATCTCGACTTCCTCGCCCCGGGGATCATCGCCCAGTCCGCCATGTTCATCGCCATTTTCTACGGCATCCAGATCATCTGGGAGCGCGACGCGGGAGTGCTGAACAAGCTGCTGGTCACCCCCACCCCACGGGCCGCCCTGGTCACCGGCAAGGCATTCGCCGCCGGGGTGAAGGCCCTGATCCAGGCCGTGGTGGTGATCCTGATCGCCGCCGTGCTCGGAGTGGGCCTCACCTGGAACCCGCTACGGCTGGCGGGGGTGGCGCTGGTGGTGGTGCTGGGCTCGGCGTTCTTCGCCTGTCTGTCGATGAGCGTCGCCGGTGTCGTCCTCACCCGGGACCGGCTGATGGGCATCGGACAGGCCATCACCATGCCGCTGTTCTTCGCCTCCAACGCGCTCTACCCGGTCGCCCTGATGCCGACCTGGCTCCAGGTCGTCAGCCACGCCAATCCGCTGACGTACGAGGTCGACGCCTTGCGCGGGCTGCTGATCGGCACCCCGTCGCATCTGCTGCTCGACTTCGGCGTCCTGTGCTTCGCGGCGCTCGTGGGCATCGTCTGCGCCTCGTCCCTGATGGGCCGGCTCGCCCGCTGACGGCGGTCCCGCCCGGTTTTGCTCAGGGCTTCCACCGCCAGTACAGCTCGGGCCGGGGGATGGTGCCGCAGGGGGCGAGGACGAGCCGGGGGCTCGACGGGTCCCGGTCGTTCCAGGCGGCGGGAAGTTCGAGGTCGTCCTGGTAGAGACAGCGGTCGCCCCCGCCGTTGGTGACGATCCGCCAGGCCTTACGTTTCCAGGTCGCGCTCCGCCAGGGATCGCGGCGCCATTCCTGGGCCCGGTCGCCGCTTCGGCAGGGCCGGAGGGCGGCCGTCCCGCCGACGGCCGTCAGGCACGACGTCCGGTCGGTCCCGAGCCGGATCGTGTCGCCGGGCCCGAAGGCCCACTTCTGGGAGTCCGAGCCGTCGCAGCCCCGGATCGACACGGCCCCGCCCGGCCCGCCGTCCGCGTGGAGGCAGCGCGCCGGGTCGCGGCCGGTGCCGGACGTGGTCCGGCCGATGTCCCCGAGGATCTCCCCCGGGCGCGGAGCCCGATGCACCTGCCGGTACTGGCGGGCGATCCACAGGCTCCAGTCGTGCCGGAGCCTGCCGCGATAGGGGGAGATGTTCGCGCAGGTGCCGGTGGTCCGGCAGCGGCGGTTGGCGACGTACCAGCGCGCGATCTCGTCCTTCTCGGCCCGGGCCGCGACGGAGAGGTCCGGCTCCAGGTCGGACATGGTGTAGCCGAGATAGGAGTCGACGGGGATCCCGAGCGCGTAGCCCACCCGGCGGACGTACCGGGCCCCGATCCCGTGGTCGCTGTGGTCGACGCGGCCGTCGAGTGAGAAGGCGAAGGACGCGATGTCGTGATCGAGGGTGAGGATCCGGCGCGCCCCGCTCAGCCGGACCAGCGCCGACACGGTGGCGATGAGCTGGTCCTCCGTATAGCTCGCGCCGCCCTGGAACGCCCGGACGGCCGGGCGGCTGCCCTCGTACAGCTTCAGCAGACTGTTCGGGCTCTGCCCCCGAGGCAGCCCGTCGTGCAGATCGAGGAAGGTCAGCCGGACGTCGGAGACCCTGGCCCGGTCCGCGAGCAGGAAGGACCGGACCCGGATCCCGCCCGCGTCGACATCGGCCCGCCGCCACTCGTTGGCGGCCTCCGCCATCTCGGCGTACGCCGCGCGTACCCCGTACTCCCGGCGGTCCACGTACTCCCGGGCCCGTACCGGATTCTTCAGACCGCCGTCACCTGCGGTCAGATAGACGGTGTCGACCGGGCACCCCGCCCGTACGGTCCGCGCGATCTCCGGATTGACGAAGAACACGTCGTCGTCGGGGTGTGCCACGGCCACCACGGTCCGCTCGCACTCCGCCGACGCCCTGCCGGGGGCGGCCGGCCCCGACGGGGTGCCGGACGAGCAGGCGGAGCCCAGGACCGCGCAGACGGCCAGGACCACGGAGACGACCCCCGCCCGGCGCCGGTTCCCCATCACCGACACCTCCCAGCGCCCCAAGCGGCCCGTACCGGGTGGAGGGTCCTCCGGCACTCCGTACGAGGTCAACCGACACACCCGGGGAGCCCCCCGCCCGGCTCACTCCCGAAGCCACTCCGGCCCGGTTTGCCCTAGATTCTGAGCGTGACGCTGGGGATGGTGTGCGCGCTCGTGTCGGCCGTCTGTTACGGCACGGCGTCCGCCCTCCAGGCCGTCGCCTCCCGCGCCGTGGAGCCCGGGGCCGGAACCGGGCTCGATCCCGCCCTGCTCTGGCGCGTTCTGCGACAGCCGCGCTTCCTCGTCGGGCTCGCCCTCGACATCACCGGCTTCGCCCTCCAGATCGTCGCCCTGCGGTCGATCCCCCTGTACGCGGCGAGCGCCGCGCTCGCCGCCAGCCTCGCGGTCACCGCCGTGGTCGCGACCCGGCTGCTCCCCGTGCGCCTCGGCGGAGCCGAATGGGGCGCCGTGGCCACGGTCTGCGCGGGTCTTGCGATGATCGGGCTCGCGTCCGGCACCGTGGGCTCCGGCACCGGGCCGCCCGCCCTGCACTGGTATCTGCTCGCCGCCCCCCTCGCCGCCCTGCTGGCCGCCGCCCCCGCCGCCCGGCTCCCGGGGCGGGCCCGCGCCCTGCTGCTGGGGCTCGGCGCGGGCGTGGGTTTCGGCGTCGCGGAGACCGCCGTCCGGCTGATCGGGTCCCCCACCGTCTCCCGGCTCATCGGCGACCCGGCCGTCTACGCGCTCGCACTCGGCGGTATCACCGGGTTCCTGCTGCTGACCTCGGCGTATCAGCGGGGCTCGGTGGCGGTGGCGACGGCGGGCATGGTCGTCGCCGAGACCATCGGCCCGGCCCTGGTGGGCCTGTACTGGTTCGGGGACCACCCCCGCGCGGGCCTCGAATGGCTGGCCTTCACGGGCTTCGGCGCGGCCGTGGCGGGCGCGCTGGCCCTGGCCCGGTTCGGCGAACCCCCCAAGGCATGAGGCGTCGCCGTCCCGTCCCTTCCGTCCCTTCCGTCCCGGCGGCGCGGTCAGGACGGCACGGACGACGCGGCACCGGGACGCGGCCCCACGACGCGGTCGCTCAGCCGGACGACGCGGATGTCCACCTGACCGTGCCCGTCCTCGAAGCCCGCGACGGGTTCGCAGCCGCTGCTCTCCAGACCGCCTGCCGTGGCCTCGTCCCCGAGCGGCACCATGCCCGTATCGCCGTCCGAGAAGAAGAAGCCGAGGTGGGCCCGGAGCCCGGGGTGGGCGATCGCGGCCAGCTCGTCCGCCCACTCCTCGTCCGCCTCGATCGCGGAATCCATCAGCTCCTCGGGCGTCCGCCCGGTGCCGAGGGCGGCGCGGAGCGCGTCGACGAGGGTGCCGTCGGAGACGAGCCGGGGGAAGTAGACGGTCCAGGTCCCGGCGAGCGCCGGATCGGCGAGATCGACGCCGTACCGCTCCACGAGCGGCGCGAGATCCGCGCCCCGGACGAGCCCCTCCTCGAAGGCGACCTCGGCGACGGCGGCGGCGAACTCCCCGGGCAGCGGGCTCTCCGCCCGCTCCGGACGCCAGATCTCGAAGACCGACCCGCTCGCGTCGAACAGCGACGGCCGCGCGGACTCGTCGAATACATGCCAGACGACGGGTTCGTCACCGCGCAGCGCGGCGGGCCGCACCCAGGCGGGGTCCTTCAGGAACCCGACCTCGTCCATGAAATTGCCGTCGATCGAGGCCGCGTAGACGGCTGTGGGGTCGTACGAGTCCAGGGGGCGGCCGAGTACGACGGCGAAGGCGTCGGCGAGTTGCCGATCCCAGTCGCCGTGGCCGGGAGCGGTGGTGGCATGCGTCATGGGCGGCACCGTAGCGCCGCCCACTGACAGGCGTGTTTTAGACGGGTGGTGTGCCGGGTGGGGACTTCGGTGTCGGTTTGGGTGGGTGGGGGCCT
>NZ_JBHYZV010000112.1:0-19116 GCF_042753905.1 Streptomyces sp. NPDC059248
GACGAACGGGCTCTGGACGTGCTGCAGCCGTTCATCGAAGCCGGGTGGAACCGCGCGCCGGGAGAAGGCCGACGCCCTGCTCGGGGCAGGGAAGGAACAGCCGCCACTGCAGCGGACAGCAGGCCGTGTCCGCTGCGGCGTGGACTGTGACCGCGACCTGGCAGTTGGCCCGTTTGCCCAGCGCTCCGCAGTACTGCGGAGCCACTCCGGCCGACATACGGCCGTCCTTGGGCACGGACACGTCGTCGATGATCCACACTGCCGGGTCGATCAGCGGGAGCATCCGCTCACAGATCCGCCGCTGCACCGGCACCGGGTCCCAGGTGGACTGGTTCACGAACTGCTGCAGATTCTGCTCATTGCCGTCCGCCAGCCGGGCGGCCATGGCCTGGATGGACTTGCGGCGGCCGTCCAGCATCAGCCCCCGCAGGTAGCAGGCACCCTTCGCCCGCTGGTCCCGACGCGGAACCGACGCGAACACATCGGCCACGAACACACCTAACTCCGCCCGGACACGCTCGACTTCATAGGCATCCACACAACCCACCATGCTCCCGAACAAGCCCGACAGGAAGACCTAACGGAGTCCTACTAGTGCTGTGACCGGGAAGGTTCACCGGGTTGGTCGGTCCGCGCGCGGTTCGCCTAGCATCTGCGTCCATGTCTGAACCCGAGCATGTTCTTGACTGGTTGCAGAGCTGGTACGCCTCACGGTGCGATGGCGACTGGGAACACGAGTGGGGCGTGAAGATCGAGACGCTCGACAACCCGGGCTGGTCCGTCAGGATTGATCTTGAGGAGACGGACTTGGCGGACCGGGAGTATCCCCAGCAGCAGGTCACTCGGAGTGAGCACGACTGGGTGATGGCCTGGACGGCCGAGAGGGCGTTTCGTATCGCGTGCGGGCCCGGCAACCTGGCCGAGGCCCTCACGCTGTTCCGGGTCTGGGCGACGGTGAGCGTCCCGTAAGTGATGTGCCTGGCGAGGCCGTCACGCTGCGAGCGCGGGTCGGCCGCCCCAGCGGATGCTCTTCTCGCTGCGAATGCGGGCGCGTTCGCGTCGCTGGGCGGCCAGGACGTCGGGGTGGCGGGCGTTGTCGTTCCGCCAGCGCAGGTAGGCGTGCAGGACCCGGGGCTGAACGGTGTGGTTGGGGTGGTTCGAGTTGGCGAGGGTGAACTGCCGCAGCGGTCCGAAGTGGGCCTCGATGGGGTTCGCCCAGGAGGCGTAGGTCGGGGTGAAGCACAGCTCGACCTTGTTCTTGGCCGCCCACCGTTTCATCCGCCGGTTCGTGTTGGCGGAGAGGTTGTCGAGCATCACGTAGATGGGGGCGCCGTCAGGGCGGGCGGCCCGGATCGTGCGCATTGCCGTCCAGGTGTGGTCGATGCCCTTGCGGCGTCGGGTGACGCCCCACATCTGGTCGTCGCCGACCGAGTAGCAGCCGTGGAAGTAGGTGATGCCGTGGGTGCGGCGGTAGGTGGCGGGCAGCCGGTCAGGGTGGCTTTGCTTCTGCCAGCAGGATCCGGCGGTCGGGCGGATGCCGAGCGGTCCGAACTCGTCGAACGCGAACGTGCGGTCCGGCCGCTCGTTGATCGCGTACTCGATGCGGGCGAGTTTGGTGTCGAAGTCCTGGTCCGGGGAGTCCTTCCGGGTCTTCGTGCGTTGGAAGGAGATCCCGCGGCGGGCCAGCAGGCAGCGCAGGGATTCGCGGCCGATCCGGACGGGCCTGGCGATGTTCCTGCACAGGTGATCGGCGAGCTTGCGGATCGACCAGCGGGTGAAGGGCTTGCCGAGCTTGGTCGGGCGGGTGGTGGCCGTCGCCACGACGAAGTCCTCATCGTCACGGTTGAGCAGGCGGGGACGGCCTCACGCCCACCGAGGATCCAGGCATGCGAGCCCGATCTCGTTGAACTTGTGGATCACGTCACGCACGGTATCCTCGTCCGCCTGCACCAGCCGCGCGATCACCGGGACCGTGCTGCCGCCGGACGAGGCCAGCAGCATCGTCGCCCGCCGGAACCGCACCGAGCTGGTGCTGCCCCGCCGCACGATCTGCCGCAGCCTTTGCCCCTCCTGCTCAGACAGTCCACGAACCCTCACCGATGCTGCCATGCCGCCTCCCCGTGCCGCCGAAGTCGTCACCAGCACAACGAGCAACCCGGCAAAGGTTCGCGGTCACAGCACTAGGTGAAACAACCTCTCACAGGTGGGCGTCCAGGAACTCCCCGAGCGCGGCCCCGGCCGTCGGGCCGCTCCCGGCTGCAGTCGCTTCGCCCCGATCGATCAGCACGAAGGAGGGCGCGCCGGTGACGCCGTACCGCCGTACGGGGCCGGGGCACCTGGCGATGTCGGCCCGCACGACGATCAGCCGCCCCTGGTAGGCGTCGGCCACCTCCCGCACCAGGGGCTCCATTTCCTTGCATGCTGCCACGGCTTTGGGCCACACACCGTGGAAGTACGCGAGTACCGGGACGTCCGCTCTCGCCAGGATGAACTCGAACTCGGCGTCCTCCTGGGGTTGATGGATCCTGTCTGCCATCGGCACTCCTTGATGCTGCACTCGACGTGAGGCAGTGGGTGCCTCCTTGTGTCTGCTGACGGCGGTGGCGAGCACCGCCCGTCAGTGGGCCTTGCGCACACGGCCGGCCTTGCGGGCCTCTGCCCTCATGCGCGCCTCCGCAGCCTTTCGGGATTCCTTCGGCGGGCGGCCCGCGTGGGTGCCCAGGCCCCGGAACGCCGCGTTGCCGGTCTTTGCTTTGTCCTGCACCGGCGGGCGCTTCGCGCCGGTAATCGTGGTCAGCCGCTCCTCGCCGGAGCGAACCTGGGTGACCGTGGGGCGGATGCCGGCATCCGACATCATCCGGTTCACGTCCCGGCGCTGGCCGGGCGTGACCAGTGTGACCACGCTGCCGGACTCGCCGGCACGCGCGGTGCGCCCGCCGCGGTGGAGATAGTCCTTGGGTTCGGAGGGCGGATCGACGTTGACGACGAGGTCCAGGTGCTCGACGTGGATGCCACGGGCAGCGACGTTGGTGGCCACCAGCACCGTGATGGCGCCGTCCTTGAACTGGGCCAGCGTGTGCGTTCGCTGCGGCTGCGACTTCCCGCTGTGCAGAGCACCTGCCTTGATGCCGCTGCTCCGCAGGTGGCGGGTGAACTGATCCACAGCGTGCTTGGTGTCCAGGAACATCAGCACCCGCCCTTCCCGGGCCGCGATCTCGGTGGCTGTCGCGTATTTGTCGGCGGGATGGACGTTCAGCACGTGGTGCTCCATCGTCGCGACCGAACCCTCCGCCCGGTCGACCGTGGCGAGCACCGGCTCACTCAGATGCTGCCGGACCAGTTGATCGACGTTCCGGTCGAGCGTCGCGGAGAACAGCATCCGCTGCCCGCCGTGGGGAACCCGGTCCAGGGTCTGCGTGACCTGCGGCAGGAAGCCCATGTCGCACATCTGGTCCGCCTCGTCCAGCACCGCGATCCGTACCCGGTCCAGGTGGCAGTCCCGCCGGGCAACGAGATCGGCCAGTCGTCCCGGCGTCGCCACCACGACCTCGGCACCCGCCCGGAGCGCCGCCGCTTGCCGGTTGATCGCCAGCCCGCCGACCACGGTCACCGTCCGTAGTCCGAGCGCCTCCGCATAGGGAGCCAGTACCTCGCTCACCTGCTGCGCGAGTTCCCTCGTCGGCACCAGGACGAGCGCGAGAGGACGCTTCGGTTCGGCGCGATGGCCCGCCGTACGGGCGAGGAGCGCCAGCCCGAAGGCAAGGGTTTTCCCCGATCCGGTGCGCGCGCGGCCCAGGACGTCCCGGCCGGCCAGCGCGCTGGGCAGGATGGCCGCCTGGATCGGGAATGGATCCCGTACTCCGAGCTCCGCCAGCACCCTCATCAGCTCGACCGGCAGTTCCAGGTCCGCGAAGGACACGGCCGGCGGAAGGCCGGGCGCCGACGCCTCCGGCACTGAGAGCTCGCCCTGCGGGGCCCTCTGCTGGTCAGACCTGCCTGGTCCGGAGCGGCCGAAGGACGGCTGCTTGGCCTTCATGGGGTCCTTTCTCATTTCGGTGCCCTGAACAGGCCGGGGCCCGTGCCTTGTCCGGCACGGGCCCTGGTTGTCTGCGAGTGTGGCCCCAATCTTACCAGCGTCGGACTCGTATCAGCCGTCTCGCCGCCCGGCCGGTGACGGAGTCGCTCTCAGCGTCGCCACATCACCACCCTGCGAATGTCGCACCGCCCGGGACCGCCGAAGCCTGGCTTTGTCAGTGAGCTGCGGGAGCTCCTGCAGCTCAGCCGGGAACGGGCAACCGGGCTGGCTTCAGCCTCTCTGTCGTCGGGCCAGCCGAAGTCGAGGAGGGAGGACCCTCCGGTCGTCGTCTGGTCAGATGGGCGATGCGGAGCGGTGGCGTTGTCCGCGTACGGCTCGGGTGCTGTCCGCGCCCGGCGGACAGCGTTCTCCACCAGCTGCCGGGCGGACGTGCGGGGCGCGCTGGTGAGGTAGTCGGTCAGGTCGTGATCGTCGTCGCCGTAGGGCTCGTAGGCGCCGTCGCTGGTGAGCGGGAGCCGTCGGGAGCGGGCCTGTCCAGGGGCGGTATCCACTGCGGGGGGCCGTAGCGTTCTTCGGTCTGCTTGTTGTCCCAGCCCGCGCCGAGGCAGGCGGTGAAGGTGTTGCGGTCCCCGTGGCCGTCAAAGGCGCGGCATTGGTTGTGGTCCTCGGTGATGAGGCGGAGGTGTCCGTTGAGGGGGAGGTAGGCGCGGGCGTCGCCGGACGGGGCGGAGGACAGCACCGCGCCTACGCCAGGGGGGCGGGGGTGTGAGGGGTGTGGACGACGACGACCGCGGGGGCGCGCGGGAGCTGAGGTCCGTCCGTGGAGTGTCAGCCTGGTTCGGCGGCGTAGCGGGCGCGTTCGGCGTGCAGGTCGGTCTCGGCGTTGGTGGAGGGCGGCGGTGCGGGTCCAAGAGCGGACGGCGGACCGGATTGCCGTCGCCCTTTACACCACCGCCTCTGTCGACGCGATCGTCCCCGCCACCCCGACATCGACTGGGAGCAGCTCCGCACGGTGGAGAGAGGCCAGCACTCCCCGCCCGACGCGCCCAAGCCGTCGAGGAAGGCGGCCAAGGCGCGGCGTTGCGCTTCCTCGCGGGCGATCTACAGGGCGACGGCGGCGAGGACCAGGCGCCGGAGCTCGTCCGGCTCCAGCGCTCCACCTCCCACTGAACCGGCCGGGCGGGGTCGAAGCCGTAGCGGCGGGCGAAGGCCGGCCAACGTGGGTCGCCGCTCTTGCCCTCGGTCGCGGGCAGCCCGTACCGCTGGACCTGGTCGTGGGTGAGCAGGACCCGCTCGGTGCGGCTCCAGCAGCCCGTCCGGGCGACCCAATCCTGTTCGATGTCCTCGCCGGAGCAGTCGAAGTCGGCGACCACCAGAACCGGGAGCCCCGCCTGGTCGAGTCCGCCGGTCAGCTGCTGCCGCAGGACCTGCAATGTTTCGACTACATGTCCGTGATGACGGATGAGTGGGGCCTTTGGTGTTACTCATCCGAATGACCGTCAGGAAGGCCCGGTGCTGCTGTCGGTCGGGGCGGTAGTCGATAGCCGATGCCTCTCCGGTTGGATAGCGGTGCGTGGAGATCTCGTTCTTGAGTCGACCGGCAGAGGAGTGTGCGTCCCTGTGGACCAGGTGCATGAGGTAGTGGCAGGTAATCGCTACCCGGGGCGGGGTGTGCTGTGGGCGAGGACCCTGGGTGGCGCGTTGTGCGGGGGCTACTTCCTCACCGGACGCAGCGCGGCGTCCAAGGCCCGTGTCCTGCGCCGAGGGGATGGAGAGCTCATCGTCGCGCCGACCGGGGAGTTGGCCCACGATCCGCTCCGGCACTACGTCGCGGCTCGTGAGCGGGGCGGCTGGCTGGTCTTCGGCAACGGAGAGCAGGTCGCCGTGGTGTCGGACCGGCTGCAGAAGAGGCGAACGGCGACCGAGGCGATGTCCGGCCTGGAGTACGAACCTGATCCGCCGATCTTCACGCCTCGCATCACTGTGGCGGCGGATCTGCGCTCGGGGCACGACACCTGGTTCGGTGCCGCCCGTCGAAGCGCTGGTGGCAGGCCGGCGGCTAATGTGCTGACGCTCGCCGTCCGGGATCTGGCTCCCGGGGATGCCGTGCTGATGACGACGTACCGATCCGACGGGCACCGGGTGGCTACCGGCGTGCCGTTCCTCGAAGCCCGGACCGCGGCAGCCGATCAGGACGAGCTCCTGGAGGAGGTGTGGGCCGCGCTGGCCCCGGAGTTCCGCGTGGCGATGGCGGTCTTCGAGCCCGGACGGCTGGCCGATGCCGCCATCCGCCACGAGGCCACCACGCGGGTGTGATCACCCGCCTGGCGGGGCTGCGAGCCGGGCTTCGACGTCAGCGACGCGCCGGGCGGCCGCTGCGATGGTGACTGGCGTCTTCTCACGCTGGAGCTGGCGGAGGACGTGTGTGCTCGTTCCAGGGCGGCCTCCTGACCGGAGAGGTGGCGGATGCTTTGAGGTCGGGGATGGTGCTCATGCACTCATTCCTTCGGCATCGTCATCGAGTTCGGCGGCGCACTCGCTCTGCTCGTCGTCTTCCTTGCCGGCCAGGTCGGAGGCGCGGAGGGCGGTGCTCCAGAGGCGGTGGAATATTCCTGGGGGCGCCGGCGGTCGAGCGCGAGGGCGTCGTCCAGGAGGCCGAGTCCGGACGGAGCCCGTTCCAGTCCTTCGATGGCTCGGGCAGTGGGATCGAAGACTCTGTGCAGGTAGTCGGTATTGGTGTCGTCGGGGGCCCGTTCGGCGATCGACATCCACTGCTCCCGCTTGCAGCGCCAGTAGAGAGGTCGGCGCCGGAGAGTACGAAATTGTGGCAGTTGTGGCAGTCCAGCTTCCGGGGACAGGCGTCGCCGTTGACGACGGATTGGAAGGTGCAGAGTCTGCCCTCGGCGGGGGTGCTGCGGCGGCTGAGGTCGGGAGCCAGGGCCTCGGCGGTGCCTGAGACGAGTTTGCCCGGGTTGCTGGCGCCGGAGCCGACGACCAGAAAAGTCAGAAGGTCGTGGTCGGGGAACGCCAAGCCCAGGATCTCGTCCAGGCCGTGCCGGTGGACACTGACCCGACGGCCGCCCGACGGCGGCAGGCAGTGCACGGTGACCGGCGCACCCAGCGCCGGGCGAGTTCAGAGCTCAGGGCCGAGGCCGCGCCATCTCGGCCGGAGCCGGGGCGGCCCCGGAGGCGGTCTGCGGCTCGGTGTGCGACACGGGCACACGAGGTGGCGGGGGGCGGTGGTGACCGCCACCACGGCGCTGGGTACGGCCTGCCGCTTTCTCGACATTGGGGCCGCGGCGGCAGCCGACGCCTTCGCCCGCCGGCAGGTGCTGCTCTGAATGATCCACACGCTCGAAGAGGCCGAGCTGGTGGGCAGGTGTGCCGCCGGAGATCGCGGGCCGGTATCCGGTCCGGCTGATCTCCGGCCTCCGGTGGGCGAATGGACGAAGGGAGGCGCATGAGCGCTCGCGGCGCACACCCGTGACGGTGTGCGCCGCTGAGGGCCGTATGCCGGTGGCAAGGCCCGGCTGTGGTGAAGCGCCTTACGCCGAGGCCTTCTTGAAGATTTCGACCAGGCTGGTGGCGCTGTCCTCGGAGCGGCCGTCCGCGATGCCCCGCTGGAAGATCTCCAGGATCTTGGCGGGCAGCGAGGTGTCGACGCCGGAGTCCCTGGCGGTCTCCACGACGTGGTCGATGCTGGCCACCGCCATGGACAGGCGCTCGATGTCACCGGCGTAGTTGCCCGCGTCGATCCGGCCCGAGTAGTAGCCGATGAAGGCGGGCATCTGGGCCAGCTGGGGTGAGACGTAGGGCAGGAAGTCCTCGGCCTTGATGCCGTTGGCGTCGGCCACCGCCAGGGCGTGCAGCCACGAGGTCACCGTGGTCCAGAAGACGTCCAGCTGAAGCTGGTAGTACAGGGCGGCAAGGCCCGGGTCCTCGCCCTTGTAGTCGGTCCTGGAGAGGACCCGCAGGGTCTCCTGGACCGACTCGAAGACGTCCTTGGGGCCGCTGTAGAAGGTGAAGGACTCCGGGGCGCCGATCCCGGTGGGCGAGGCGTTCACGCCGCCGGTGACGTGCCGGCCGCCGTGGCTCTCGATCCATTTGGCGCCGGCGCGGGTCTTGTCCGGGGTGTCCGAGCTGAGGTTGACCACCGTCTTGCCCGTCAGCGCGTCGGCGGCGTCGCCGAGGATCGTGTACATCGCGGAGTAGTCCGTCAGGCTCAGGATCACCAGGTCGTTCGCCTTCAGGGCGTCGGCCACGGTGGGGGCGAGCTCGGCGCCCTTGGACACCACACCCTCGGCCTTGCTCTCGGTGCGGTTCCAGACGGTCACCTCATGACCGCCTGCGAGTAAGGCGCTGACCATCGCCTGTCCCATCGGACCGAGACCGATGAGGGTGACCGACTGCTTCGGCATGAAGTATCCCTGACTTTCTAGATGGATCGTTCTAACAAGTTGCAGGCTAGCGCATCACTAGAAGGAACGCTCTATTTAGTGGTGTCATCACGTCGGTGATGCGCAGCCACGCGCTCCAGAACCGGAACGACGGCGCACGGGCTCGGCACGGCGCGCATCCCGGCACAGCGAGACCGCTCCCCGGCAGAGGAGAGCTCTTCGCGAAGGCCGGCGACCATCCTGTGCGGATGTCGTCACAGAAGCCGACGGCAGCGTGACCATGGGATCTACTGGCGCTGACCGCCTGTGGAGGGGCGACCCGGGCAGTTCCCCGGAACAAACGGTTTTCTACCGAAGGGCGGCGGCGTACGTCTGCACGCACCGGCCGTCCGAGGGGATCTCGTTCAACCCTCCTTGGACGGCGCATGTGTCGCGCGCACTGATCCCGTGGAGAGGGTGGTGTCCGGTTGACCGCGCTCGATAACCCAACCGGTGCTGCGGGCCTTGGGACACCCCTGTACGGGTGACCCCGATCAGCGGCGGCCGGTTGTCAGGATGACCAGGAACTGGCCGCCGCCCGTCTCGATACCTGCGGTCACAGGCACTCCTGGTAGCAGTCGGGAGAACCGGTCGACCAGCCAGTCCGCCGTCTCTTGGGCGTCCTTCCTGGTCGGACAACGGCCCACCACCTCGCGCCCTCCCTTGCGCTCCAGCCTGTCGGCAACGGCGATCAGCGGAGCGGGTTCGACCACGTACAGGCGCTCCGGCCAGGCGATGACTACTTTGACCGCACCCTTGCGGGTATTGCACCCGCGGTGCGCCAGCCGCTCGGCCACCTTGGCCTTCCGGTTGGCGGTCCGGCTGTCGACGCTGGGCCCCCGCGGGTCGTTCACCGACTCGTCGGGATCGACCGGTTCGTCACATACCCAGCACCGCCAGCCGTCGCGCTCGGCCACGTCGTCAAGGAGACTCATCCCAGCAAACTAGCGTGCCAGGCCGCCACCCTCCCATCAGGGTCCCGGAGCGTCCCAGAACCGGACACGACCGTAGAACAGAGGACTAAATAGTCCGAGCAACTCGGGAACGGTCCGGGCTGCAAGGCTGTCGGCGGGGCGCGGGCGGCCGGCGGACCGTCCAAGACGGAAGGCATGAGCCGGTGCCTGTGTCGATCCCCCGCGAGTGGGACAGCGCTTTGAGCCGAAATGCTCCCAGCCGGGCTGCTACCGCCCTCGCCCTGACAGGCGGCAGGAGTTCAAACACCGACTTCGCTGGCTTGTTTGCGGGCGGGGCAGGAACTCAGCTGCCTGCGAGCCCGTGTCTTCGCGGAGGATGGCGGCCACTGACCGTTGCGAGGAAGGGGAGTTCTCGGCATGGCGGATTGGGTGAAGGTCGCGGGCAGTCTCACGGCCATTTCGGCGGGATCCAGGACGACGGTGTGGGGCGTGAACGCGGCAAGCGCCGTCTACCACTACACCAACTACGACGGCAGTCCTTGGATCAGCATCCCCGGGGGTCTGAGTGACATCGGCGCCGCTTCGGACGGCACCGTCTGGGGCGTCAACAGCGGCAACCAGATCTACCGGTACACCGGGGACCAGAGCACGACGAACTGGGTGGGCATCAGCGGGAGCCTGGTCCGTATCGACGCGGGTTCCCGGACGAACGTGTGGGGCGTGGACTCCGCCGGCGCGGTCTACCGGTACACCAACCACGACGCCAGCCCCTGGATCAAGATCCCCGGGACGCTGAGCGATATCGGCGCGGGCGCCGACGGCACCGTCTGGGGCGTCAACAGCGGGAACCAGGTCTTCCGGTACACCGGGGACCAGGACAGCTCGAACGTGTGGAAGAGCGTCAACGGCAGCCTCAAGCGCATCGCGGTGGGCTCCCGGACCAACGTGTGGGGCATCGACCCGGCCGGCAGCATCTACCGGTACACCAATAACGACGCCGGCGGCGGCAATCCCTGGGTCAAGATCCCCGGCACCGCCACCGACATCGCCGCCGGAGCCGACGGCACCGCATGGCACATCAACACCGCAGGCGAGATCTACCGTTACACGGGCGACCAGCCCAGCTGACCCCGCCCCACCGTCCGTGCGGGCCCCGACCTGACCGGCCGGAGGCCCGCACGGGTGTACCGAGTCAGCCGCAGCTCCACGGGCGGGGCGTATCAGCGTCGGCGGGGAGACCGAGCCGACGGCGCGACCTCGGCGGCGGTGGGCGCCGCCCGTATCGCCGTCGAACCCGTCGGCCACAGAGACGACCGGGAGTAGCCGGCCGGCAGGGCGCTCGACGAAGCATGGTGGCGGCCGGTGACCGACCGTCTGGTCGCCGGACCCACCGGGATGCCGGCCGGGGTGCTGTCCATGCCGTGGAGGCTCGGCCGCGGAACGAGTTGGGTGCGGTTCTTCTGAAGTGAGGCTCAGCTGTCGCCGGGCGCGCCGGTGAAGACGGCGCCGGTCTGAGCCATCCGCTCGACCGCATGGGCCGGGTCGATCAGCGCCTCGGGGGTGTGAATGCCCGGTGCGACGGCTTCGCCGCGCAGACCGAGCAATCGCTCGACGCCGAGGGCGATGCCGGTCGCGGTCAGGGGGCGCTGCCCTGCCGGATGGACCAGGTAGCGGCTCGTACTGATCGGAGCATCCCTTCGGTCTGTCCCTTCGAGGTCGATCCGGACCTCGAAGGAAGCGGGTTCGCCGCGGCGTCGGCCTGCGGATTCGCCGACGGCGAAGGCGAAGCGGACGTTGGGCGCGTCCGTCGCGAGGGCGAGGCTCGGTACGTCGAGGATGGCGATGTTCTGGCCGGGCAGGTCGGTGCCGTCGGTACTGCGCACGGTTGCCTGTGCGTCGGGACCGGTGACCCAGGTGAAGATGCCGTCCCGGCGTACGAGCCCCGCGGTGGTGGCAGTGGACCAGCGTTGCAGGTCCGCTATTCCCGCGGGCCCGCCGGTGTCCAGTTCGTCCAGTACGGCGCTGATCCGGATGGTGTCGATCCGGTCGAACTGCCGGGCCGAGTGCAGTGCCGCGAGGACGACGGTGCCGGCGCAGTAGTGGCTGGCCACCAGGATCGGCGCGGCGTTTGCCCGCTGGGCGCCCGCGACGGCCTCCGGCGCGATGTCCACCAGGCCGCTGGAGATGCTGAGGTACGGCAGTCCGCGATGCTGCGCATAGCGCAGCCCGTGCAGGCGATCGTCCCAGAGCGCGGCGACCACCGCCGAGTAGCGGCCGTCGGCCGGGAGGCCGAGATCGCTGCGCCGCAGGTCGATGGTGGTGGCCGTTGCGGCGCCGAGTTCGCCGGCCACCCGCTGTGCGCGATCGATGTCGCGGCCCGCGATGGTCAGCGGCAGTGTTGGGTGCCATCGGCGCAGGAGGGCGGCGGCCCCCCTGCCTGCCTGGCCCGTTCCGCCCAAGATCAGTACTGATTCCGGCTGTCCCACTGCGGGTTCCCCTCACATCCAAGAAGCTACATTTTGTAGCCTACGTTTTGTAGCTTAGATTGGAATGGGAACGCAAGGGAGGGCCATGGCCACCACACCGACCCGTCTGTCCAAGCAGGCCAGGCGGGAGCAGTTGCTCGACACCGCTGCGGCGATCGTGCGCGCCCGGGGCGCCGATGGCCTGACGCTGGTTACCCTCGCGGAGGAAGCCGGGGTGAGCAGACCGATCGCCTACGACCACTTCGCCACTCGCCCCGGCCTGCTCCTCGCGCTCCACCGACGACTCGACGAACGCCACCGGGCCGCGATCACGCGGGCGTTGCGGGACTCCGCACCCGGCGCCGGCGAGGTCGCCCGCGTCATCAGCACCGCCTACTTCGCCTGCGCCACCGACATGCCGGAGCTCGGCGCCGTTTCCGCCGCGCTCAAAGGAAACCCGGAGATGGAGGCGATCCAGCACGAGCTGACCGACAGCTACGCGGACCTGATGGCCACCGCGCTGCTGCCGCACTCCGGCCTCGCACCCCAAGCCCTCCGGCTGCGGTGCGTCGGCCTGCTGGGTGCGGCCGAGGCGATCGCCGCCGAGCTGAACCGGGAACGGGTCACCGACGGCGAAGCGGTCACCGCGTTGACCGGCCTGATCCTGAGCGGGCTCGACGCCGGGACCGGCCGTTAGAGTGCGCCGGCGCAGCCGCAGCCGGGCGCACACCGCCTCCCCCGCCATCGTCTGTGCCGGCGGACAACCGTCCTCCCGCGGCAGTACCGCTGAGCCGTGTCACCAGACCCCGGCTCGTCCAACTGAAGCACGAACAAGTGGACCGGAGCGGAATGGCCGTGGCGTCCGGGTCGACGGGGTCAGGGACCCTTCAGTCGGGCTGCCGGGGGCCCGTCGACGCCCGGGCGGCGATGCCCCGAAGTCAGGAGTACGGGGTTGCTGCGCTTCCATCTCATGGCCGAAGACCACCACCGTGCCCGCAGTCGCCCGTGCCGGCGGCCCGCCAGGGGACGGCTCCCGGTAGGAGGGGAAACCGAACAGGCCTCAAAGGGGCCGCCGACGGAGTCGGCTACGTGCTCCGGGGTGGCAGACAGGTGTCGATGACCTCGGCGACAAGTGCGGCGCCGCGGCTGTTCTGGTGGATGTGGTCGGTCGTGAGGACGAGACCGCGGCGCCGTGAGATCGTGTCGAGGCTGCTGCGCAGCACGGCGTGCCGGACGAGGACGCCGATGCTCGCGGCGGGCGTCGGATCTCGGTACGGGATCGGCGGTGGGTCCGCTTGGCGCAGTTCCTCGATCTGGCGTTCGTGGAGCGGGAGGTAGGTCGCCCGGTTGGTGGTGGCGACCTCGGCGATCATCCGGCTGTACGCCTGCGATGCCTGTGCCGCCGCTCCGTCGAGTTGCTGGCCGAGGACCGGGAGCGACAGCAGGCCGATGGTCGCGTCGGTCTCCGTTCGCAGCCGTTCGACGACGGCCCCCAGGCACTGCTGGAACCAGCCGGGTGACGGGCGCTCGGGGAGTCGTTTGCGCTTCATGGCCCGCTCTACGGGGTAGTCGGCAAGGCTCGCTCGGGCGTCGTTGGTGCCGATCAGCACGGTGATCACATCGGGCGGGTCCGCGACGACGGCGTCGAGGCGCCGTGAGAGGTTGTAGGCGAAGTCGCCGTTGGCCCCGAAGCGGGCGAGTCGCACGTCGCCGGGAGGGTGGCGTCGTTCGAGAAGGTCCAGGTAGTCGACGCTGAGCTGTCCGCGGGTGAGGCTGTCGCCGAGGCATGCGACACGTGTCGTCACGGCGTTTGCGGGCCGGGCGTGCCGACGTGCCCGGTCGGGTGGGGGGCGGTGCGGGGGCGGTGGTCGGTGCCGAGGCCTGCGGTGATGGTCAGGATGGACGCCGGTCCCGCCATGTCGACCGCGTGCCATGTCCCGGCCGGATTGACGGTGGCCTCGCCCGGTCCGAGCACCACGCGGTCGGGTACCCCGTCCGTGTCGCGGGTGACCGTCACCGACCCGGTGAGGCAGACGACGAGTTCGTCGCCGGCGGGGTGGCGCTCCTCATGGTCGCTGGGGCCGTCGCCGTCGAAGATCGTGACCAGTCGGCCCTCGGCGCCGTCCGCCGCGACCGCGGCGCTGTAGGCCCGGAGTACCTCCGGGTCCCAGGCGAAGCCCTCGACGGGTTGCGCTCTCGATCCCAGCCCGAGGTGTACGGGGGTGGTCCGCAGGTCGATGGCGTTGCGTGCGTGGTTGATGAGTCTCATGCCGACGATCGTCACAGGACGGCCGTCGAATGGTCTTGAACGAAAGGGAACGGAAACCGGCGCGACGGGCAGCCGGCCGGCGGCTATCCGGTCCCCAGGAGGACTTCGCCGCGGCGCCAGGCCGTCGGCGATCGGCCCGTGAACTCGCGCCACTCCCGGACCAGATGGGGCTGGTCGGCGTAGCCGGAGGCGGTCGCCACATCGGCCCACGGAAGCGGGGCGTGCGCCGTCGCCAGTTCGTGGGCGTACTCGAAGCGGAGAACCCGGGTGAAGGTCTTCGGCGACAGGCCCACCTCGCCGCGGAACCGCTCGGTGAGGTATCGACGGCTCCAGCCCAGCTCTGCGGCAACCGCCCCGACCCGGACGCGGCCCCGCGCCGCGACGAGGCGGCGCCAGGCCTCGGCCACCTCGGGGCGCACCCGGGGCAAGCGGTCGCCGCCGGTGCCGCGGGCGACGGCTCGCAGCAGCAGCTCGTCCAGGACGGCGAACCGCGCGGCCCATGTCGTCGCCGCTCGGAGCCGGTCGACCAGCTCGGCGCCGAGCGTTCCGAGGAGCTCGTCGAGCGGGACCAGCAGATGGGCGAGCGCGGCGGCGGGTACGCCGTAGACGGCGCGGGCTCCGAGTGGTGTCAGCGACACCTGCACACCTTGCTGGCGTCCGTCGTGGTGGATCGCGACGGACCGGCACATCAGACCGCCGGCCACGCTGTCGAACCGGGTGACCGGTGACCCGTCGTCGACACCCGCCGCCACCTCCAGAGGACCGGACAGGCTGATCACCGCGGTGAGCACGCGGCCCGGCGGACCGCAGTGCACCCCCGACGGGAAGCCGCGAAGGTCGAAGCCGACATACGAGCGGACGTAACGCCGCAAGGCGGGCGCCGGACGTGCATCGACCTCGGTGGCCGTATCGTCTTCCACTCTCGTCAGTGTACGAACCGGTGAGCCGGGACCGACTCCTACGTCGGATCGCCGCCGGACGCACGGCGATGAACGGGCTCAACGGTCCGGGCCCCGCCGGCACGCTCCCGACCATGGACCGGCAGAGTGAGCGGTGAGTCGCGGCCGCGCGGGATCCGGGCTGTGTCTCGGCGGAGCACGGCGACTCACCGGGCCAGGTCTTCTGCGGCCACGCCGAGTCGAGGCCGGGCAGGCAGCGCCCAGAGCCGGGCGCCCTTTCAGGCCAGGACGTTCACGGCCCGGGCAATGACGAGTCCCAGGATCATGAGGGAGAGAATCGACTGGACCGCCATAATGATCTTGGCCCAGGGGGCGAGTGGCATCACGTCGGTGGGGCTCAGCGCCGTGGAGTTGGTGAATCCGAGATAGAGGTAGTCGACGTAGCGCGGGCGCCAGTGCTGGGCGTTCAGTTCGGGGCTGAGCTGTTGGGGGAAGGCGAGCGCCGGGGTGGGGGGCATGTGATGGGCCCGGGCGGCCGGGCCACCGCTGTCGAGTTCGAAGTACAGGAGTGAGAAGGCGAGAACGGTGGAGACCCAGACGCTGCCGCCGACCAGCAGGAGGGCATCGGCGGAGTTGGTCTCGGTCCCGCCGTGGATGAGGTCGTCGATCAGCTGGACGGTCGACCAGAGGGCACTGCCCGCGAGCACGACGACCAGGGCGACCGCCACTGAGCGCAGGATGGTGGAGCGGCGGCTGATCCGTCCGGGGTCTCCCGAGACCAGCGCCACCAGCAGCAGGCCTTCGGCGAGGGGAAGCGCCCACCGGGGGCCGAGCCGGAGGTCGTCGGGCAGGAGCAGGGTGAGCGCCGCGGAAGCGATGACCGCCGCGGCCATCGGCCAGCGGCTCTCCGTGTGGGCAGCACGTCTCGGCCCCGGCCCCCGCGACTTCCTGCCGCCCGCGCCTCCCTCGTTCCGGCCCGGGCCCGGTGGCGGATCAGTTCGCATGGTCCGTCGGGGTCGTACGGCGTCGGGTGCCGCGGAGGCCGCCCATCGCCGTTGATGTGGGATTCATGTGCCGCTCCTCGCGGGTGAAGCCGTACGGGGCGGCTTCCCCGACGACTTCGACGACGGCGCCTGGGCTACTCGCTCGGGATGACGCGGCGCTGTACTTCGGATCCACCGTAGACCGGGGGGTCGAGGGCCCGTGGCCGACACGCTTCGCATTCACTCGCCCGGCGAAGCCGCAGGCCGGGAGGTGCAGGGCGGATACCACGCCCGCATGACGCGTTCCCGGCATGCTGTGGCACGGGGCGGGCATTGTCGCCGGTGGGGGCGGGTTCCGGGGCTTTGTCGGATCTCTGTGCGGCTGGGCAGACTGGGCTCATGACAGCGACTTCCCTGAACAAGGGTGCGAACCTACCCGTTGATTCCACGGTGGTGCACGCGGTGCTCTCGTGGGCTCATCGACCCGGCATACCGACCGCTGACGCCTCGGCGCTGCTGCTCAGTGGCGATGGACGGGTACGCGGTGACGGGGACTTCGTCTTCTACAACCAGCCGGCGCATGCCTCCGGCGCCGCACTCCACCGGGGGAAGCAGCAGGTGTCCGGCATGGTGTGCGACATCCTTGAGGTGGATTTGGGCCGGTTGGAGCGCGATATCGAGCGGGTCGTGCTGGCCGCGTCGGCGGACGGCGGGGAGTTCGGTCAGCTGTCGGCACTGACGCTGCGGCTGCTGGACGCCGGGACGCGGGCGGAGCTCGCGCGGTTCGAGATGGAGGCCACGACCGAGACGGCGTTCATCGGGGGTGAACTGTATCTGCGGGGTGGGCAGTGGAAGTTCCGCGCGGTGGGGCAGGGGTACGACTCGGGGCTCGCCGGGCTCGCGACCGACTTCGGGATCAGCGTCGACGAGGAGCCCCGGCCGCCGGGCGGCACCGACCTCCTCGTGGCTCCGGTATCCGAGACCCCTGCCGCGGGTGGTCCGAGGATCGTGAAGGGAGAGGAGCGGCTGCCGGTCGATATGCGCAAGCGTCTGTCGTTGCGCAAGGAGCAGGTGGCCGTCAGTCTCCGCAAGCACCGGGCGACCGGGATCGAGGCACGCGTCGTCCTGGCCCTCGACGCGTCCGGTTCCATGGCGGGCCTCTATACGCGGGGCACGGTGGCCGATGTGGTGGAGCGGATGGCCGCGGTGGCCGCGCAGCTGGACGACGACGGCGAGATGCAGGCGTGGACGTTCGCGACGAATCCGGCCCGACTGCCGGATCTGACGCCGGGGGAACTGCCGGAGTGGTTGAGGCTCCATGTCCGTGTCGGGCAGATAGGCCTCTTCCGGCGGAAGTCACGGAGGGGCCTTGTGGCCGGTCAGGTGGATATGCGTGATATCGGTATCCAGAACGAGGAACAGAAGGTGATCGCCGAAATCCGTGAGTTCGTTCGGCGCCACCCGGTTTCCGTTCCCACTCTGGTGCTGTTCTTCTCCGATGGTGGTGTCCACCGCAACGCCGAGATCGAGCGGGAACTGCGAGAGGCGGTTGAAGAGCCGGTGTTCTGGCAGTTCGTGGGGCTGGGACGGTCGGACTACGGAGTCCTGTCGCGGCTCGACACCATGCAGGGCCGCCGTGTCGACAACGTCGGTTTCTTCGAGGTCGACGACATCGAACGCGTTCCCGACTCGGAGCTCTACGACAAGTTGCTTTCCGAGTTCCCTTCGTGGGTCGCCTCCGCCGGCCAGGCCGGCATTCTGTGACGACCCGGCGGTCGAAGTGATGTGGTGCGGGACTTCGGCGATGTGTGCACGTCCCGCACCAGGGCCCGAAAGGGCACGTCCGCCTCGGCGAGTGCCCGTATCCGTCTCTGGGGTCGAGGGGGCGCCGGGGTGTCTGCCAGGGGTTTTCGCCGGTGCGTCTCAGGGGGTGGTGGGGTGTTCGCGCGGAGGGGCCAGGCGCAGGTGTCGCAACACCGACCGGGCGGTGGATTCCGGGTCGCTGTTCTCCTCGGTGGCTTCGGGGAGGGCTCCGTCGAGCCATAGGGCGGCGAGGCCGTGGGCGGTGGACCAGGCGGTGACGGCCGCGATCCGGTCGTGCGCGGGATCGGGCGAGAGGGTGCGCGCGCCTTCGGTGAGCAGTCGGCGCGCCCGGTCGCGGGCGGCCGCCGTGCGGGGATCGTCCGCCCGGAACAGCTCCGGCCGGAACATGACCTCGAAGTAGGCGCGGTGGCGTACGGCGAAGGACACGTAGGCGACTCCTGCTTCGACGAAGTCGCCGGAGGCCTGTTCCAGGGCGTCGGCGAACAGTTCGTATCCTTCGGCGGCCACCGCTGTCAGGAGTCCGGTCTTGTCTTTGAAGTGGTGGACGGGTGCGGCGTGGGAGACGCCCGCGCGGCGGGCCAGCTCGCGCAGGCTCCAGCCGGTGGGGCCGGATTCGTCGATGGCCTGGAGGGCGGCGTCGATGAGGGTGCGCCGCAGGTCGCCGTGGTGGTAGGTCGCCTGGTGGATCTGTCTCGCCTCCTGGGTGCCGAGGGTGGGCCGTGGGGCCGAGCGGGACCCTTCCCGGTCTTTGCATTGACAAGATAGCGCCCCTCCCCCAATCTTGGCATGGAAAAGATGGGGGGAAGGATGATTCCGTTGATCGCCCTGCTCGGAGGGTTCACCGGCTTGCGTCTGCTGGGCCTGGCCGGTATCGACGCGCTCGACGCCTGGCAGCCGGCGCTCCGCGGCGGTCTGGCCGTGATGTTCGTGACCACCGGTGTGCCACACTTCGTGCCCGGCTGGCGCCGCGACATGGCCGCGATGGTCCCCGCCGCCCTGCCGCGCCCGGAGCTGCTGATCACCATCACGGGAGTGCTGGAACTGGCCGGCGCCGCCGGGCTTCTGTTCCCCTCGGTCGCTCCCGCCGCCGCGACCGGGCTGGCGCTGCTGATGCTCGCCATGTTCCCGGCGAACGTGTCCGCGGCCCGCCGCAACCTGACACTCGGCGGACGTCCCGTCACTCCGCTCGTCCCCCGCACGATCCTGCAGGTGGTCTTCGTCGCCGCCGCCGTGGCCGCCGCCGTGTGACGCGCCGGCACCGGCGGACTCCGGCCGTGTGCTGCCCGGACC